>CALMZT010000133.1 GCA_937870805.1 uncultured Chloroflexota bacterium | reverse complement strand
TGACCTCCTCATGGCTGTACAACAAAAGAGGCGCGGAGCGGTTTGCTCTGCGCCTCTGGATTAACCCAGTGAACTGTTGACTAACGTGCAGAAAACAACGCTCGACCCTCTTCTATGTCGCCGCTAAAGTAATAATAGCTCTGCACGTAAAACTTGATCGACACGTCGGAATTCCCAAATAAGTGCGAATTGTACGAAAGCATAACACCCCTAAAAAGGCTTGTCAACAATTTGCCAGCGCCGAAATTTTCAGGGCTGTAAACACCGGTACATTGCACAAAAGCCTGCGTCAGTCTTGCACAACATCATGGCTCACTATTGAAGATCAATCAGCCTGCATCTATATCTCGCTTAGACTCTCATTTATTTGACACATCTGCTAAAATCAAGACAAAGAGAAGATTGCCCGAATCGCTGTGGGCAAGTGGTGTAGAAAGGGAGTATGGATTGTCTGTCGTCACCGCCTTGATTAACGATTTGCGGAGCCAGGACAAGGACAAGCGGTACTACGCCGTGCAGCGTCTTGGGCAAATTCGTCATCCGGCTGCGCTGCCTGCGCTGCTGGATGCGCTGCACGACAGAGAGTGGAATATGCGCGTTCAGGTCGTGAATGCGCTGGGCGCAATCGGATCTGAGCAAGCTGTGGAGCCATTGGCGCAGATGCTCACTCAAGATCGCAGTGGCAATGTACGTAAAGCGGTTGTCGATGCGTTGGGTACGATTGGACACGAGTCGAGCACTGAGGCGTTAGTGAACGCGCTGCGGCACGACGATAGCCAACGGGTTCGCCGCGCCGCTGCCAGAGCGCTTACTCAGATTAAGGCAGCATCTGCTGTAACTGAACTCATCGAAGCGCTGCGACGCGATGAAAACGTTTATGTGCGGCGCGCAATTGCCAGCGCGTTGGGGGAGATTAAGGGTACGCAAGCGGTGCGCGGTTTAGTCGAAACGCTGGCTGCTGACGAAAACAGCTATGTGCGTCGATCTGCCGCCGAAGCGTTGAGCCATATCGGTGATGCGGAAGCCGTTGAGGGGTTGGTCGAAGCACTTGCGGCTGATGAATGCAGCTACGTGCGTCATGCCGCCGCCGAAGCGTTAGGCACGATTGGCGACATTAACGCGCTTGAAGGCTTGGTTCATGCTCTCCTGAGCGACGACAACAGCTATGTCCGCTGGGCATCGGCGCACGCTTTGGGACGCATCAGTAGTCCAGCAGCGACGCCGGAGCTGCTCATCGCACTCTCACGCGATGACAACAGCTATGTCCGTTGGGCGGCTGCACATGCGCTGTGGGAAATTGGCGAAGAAGCGATGGAAATCATTATCGCGCTGCTCCAGCATGAAGACGCCGAAGCGCGCAAAACCGCCTATGAGGGCTTAAGCTGGCTCACCGTAGAGCACGACGGGAATCAGACTGCGGATACACTGGATACCATTATCAATCCCGGTCAGTGGTTAAATTAAAAGAAAAGGCACGGGGCGCTCCCGTGCCTCAGGAAAATCATGCGCGTTTGCCGATGGCAAAGCGCGATATAGAAATCGCGTGCGCCTTTGCCCCTATACAACTTCCCCGCTGCGTGCGCCAAGCGCCTGCCGCAGGAAAGACTTCACCGTATCCACAGGGATCGCAAAACCTACATCCGGTCCCGTAATCATGGTGTTGATACCAATCAACTTCCCATCAGCATCTAACAGTGGTCCACCAGAGTGACCGGGACGCAAATGCAAGCTAAGTGCAATCCAATCACGTCCGGGCGGCATTTCGGGTAGGCTTGTGCCTTTGCCGATCACAATGCCCGATGTCGCCGCGCCGTGTACCCCCCAGGGATGCCCTAGCGCCAGTACCCACTGTCCAGGGCGCACCACCCACGAATTGCCCACTTCAATCGTCGGTAGATCATTGGCTTCAATTGCCAGTGCCGCGAGATCATTTTCCTCGTCAAACGCCAGCACCTTCGCCATGAAATCGCGCCCATCTGCCAGCGTGACTTTGAGTTCTTGACTTGCGCCGGATGTGCGTCTGCCCCAGCCGCGATACACACGCTTCGCAGCAACGTGCGCGTTGGTGATAATCAGCCCATCTTTGTGCCAGATCGTGCCTGCACCAGCGCCTTCGCCGTTGCCGACACGTACCAGACTGCGCCAGCCCGATTCAATCACGCCGGACATCTCGGCATTGAGTTGTTGTAACAGATTTGCCATGTTTTTATCCTTTGGCTATCAGCGATCAGCAATCAGCCAGAAAATAGGCTGTAAGCTACTTGCGTTCGCCAATCGTGACCAACAGTTCTTGCGACTGCCCTCCGCGCACAACCAGCACAGGCACTTCTGCGCCAACGCGATTGCCACTCAACAGCGCAAGCAGTTCTTCGAGCGTGCGTACCATCACGCCGTCCACCGCAATGATGACATCACCCAACAGCAAGCCCCCCTTATCGGCGGGACTGTCCGGCTCAACAGAGACCAACAGCAAACCTGTTTCCTGCTTGAATTGTTCTGCCAACGCGGGAGTCAAGCGTGCGGGCTGCGCGCCAATGCCCAGATAACCCTGACGCATACGCCCGTGCGATTGCAGCGTTTCTACCACGCGGCGCACAACAGGGGTTGGAATAGCGAGGCTGATACCACGCATCAGCGCTGAACTGTTGATGCCGCGAATCTGTCCTGCCGCATCAACCAGCGGACCACCAGAGAAGCCCGGATACATCGCCACATCGGTTTGCACGAACTGCTCAAAGCGCCCCGCGAACGAGCCGCCTTGTGACCAGCGACGCCCACGACGTTCACCACGTCCCTTCGCGCGTTCCTGCGCACGTTGGGCACGTTCCTGCGCACGTTCCAACGAACGACGTGCCATCGGCGGCATGGGGAAGCCTCCTGGCGGCATCGGCGGTACATCGGGTATTTCAAAAGAGGGGAAGCCACGCATAATCAGCACGTCTTCGACAGCTTCCGCGTCTTCGCTGATGTCACCGCCAAGCGAACTCACAACGCCCAATGTCGCCTGCACAAACTGTCCGGGACGCCCCAAAGCCAACACGAGATGCCCGACACGGAGATCATCTGTCCCTGCCCAATTCGGCGCAGTCAGTTGCGCATCCTTAACGCGCAGTACGGCAATATCAGTGTTGGGGTCACGTCCGACGAGGGTCGCCGATGCGCTTTGTCCGTTGGGCAAACCGATAGTGATATTCTCATCGCGCTCAACGACGTGATGCGACGTGACAATTAAGCCATCTGCTGACCACACGACACCGCTGGCGGGCAAACGACGGCGCGCTTCTACACGCACGACACTCTGCCCGGCGGTTTCTACCATCTGTGCCATTTCATCTGACACTTGTTTCAGTACATCACTCATGAAAGATTACTCCTTGCTACTTTGCTTGCTTCTTATTGAAGCATTTTGCAGCGCAGCAAACATCACACTTTCGATGAGGCGCATACCTAGTCGAATGGTTAGGTGATCGGAGAGTGATGAGTGGAAAGTAATGAGCAATGAGACCAGAGAGGCTTATGTACTGCTCACACAAGGCGCGTATTCAATTTGAACGTGTGGCATTGAGGAGTGTTTAATAGTTCTTGATGACGACGGTGCCGGCGATTTTGTCATGCCAGCCCTGACGCCGCAGGTCGCCGCGCTGTATCAGCCAACTAAACCCTAGTGTCGCCAGACTTACCCAGCAAGCGAGATAACGTACAACAGCATCGGCATCGTTGATTTCTCTGCCGTCAGCTTTGACGATGCGGATATTGATGATTTTCTTGCCGGGGGTTTGTCCCGTGAAGTGCGTCCAGCAGTACCAGTGATAAAGCAAGCCAAACAGGATGGAGATAGCCACGCCTGGCTGTCCAGCAATACTGATGAAAACCACGCTTGGCAGCGCAATCAACAACTCATCAATCACAACAGCGAAAAATCGTTCGCGTGTGCTGGCAAATTCATCTATCACAATACTGCTCATACACTTTATCCCCAACCATAACAAAACGCTGAAGTTTATTATGCGATGGTGGCGTTAAATGTGTATGAAGTCGTCTTTAATGGTTATGGGAGCGGTGTTAAAGAATAATCAGTCCCAAGCGTGTCGCGCGCACGACGGCTTCAGTACGGCTTTGTGCGCCGAGTTTGGTCATGATGGCATTGACATGAAATTTAACGGTGTGATCGCTAATGTCCAGTTTTTGCGCGATGGTTTTGTTGGGCAACCCCTGCGCCAATAATTGCAAGACCCCTCGTTCGCGCGGCGTCAGTTCTGTATGCTGCGGAGCATTCGGCTCAGGCGGTGGTGTGCCAGGCACGCTCATAATATGCGACGCCAACGCGGGATCAATCACCATTAACCCATGCGTCACCGCTTTGATCGCTGCAACAATATCCACAGGCTCACGATCTCGCAGCAGCAAGCCATAGGGCATATTGTATTCTGTGCGCAGTGTCATCGACGCCGAAGCTGCGGCATTTTCGTCTTGCAGCAGCGCGACGACGGGAATATTTGAGTCGGTATCGGCTAAGGCTGCTAGCCGTGCCAGCGCAGGCGCAGCTTCCCAGCCAAGATCATAGACCAGCGCTTCAGGGCGATAAAGTGGCAGTTCTTCCGGGAGCAGTGCCCCCGAAATCTGCCCGACAACATTGCAGCCCTCTTGCGATGAGAGCAGCGCCGCCAGCCCCGCGCGCGCCAGCAAGTTATCAGCAACGACAAGCGTGCGTAGATCAGCCACAGCGCGAAAAAATGAATGATACGAATGGATGGTGCGTGTTTATCATGAGGATTCCGTGTCTAAGCAGCAACTCAACTATAGCGATATTGACGTGTTGTTACACTGGAAAAAAGACTAGGGTAGCATCAGAATTACGTTAAAATTTCTGACGATAATCCGTTGACAAGCGCTGTCTATGTATGCTACGCTTTGTCGCACAATGAAATTGATGAAGGTGCGCCTTTGCCCGGATGCATGGCGCATAATTGGGGGAAGCCCGGTGAAAGTCCGGCACTGTCCCGCAACGGTAAGGTAGCGATTAGCTAGCCAAGTCCGATTACCCGCCTTCGTCGTGACTCGAAACGCCTTCGAGAGAGAGGCACGCCGAGCGTCGGGTAATCCACACCTGTTCGCATACGCAGCGGTCTCTTCTCAAAGGAGCCGCTTTTTATTTTGTATGCGCAACCAGGAGGATTCCCCATATGGCGCAACGTCTTTTCACGGTCTTATCTGTTCTACTTTTGGCTGCTGTCTTTGCCGTCCCTGCGTGGTCACAGGAGGCGACTGCCGCATGTGTTGAACAGTATGACGCCGACACGAACTATTTCCCCGATCAAGTTGAGACAGAATATACCGAAGGGTTCACTGTCGAATACTTCAACAACTACAAACTCGTGACCGTCCTCACACCTTATCCCGGCGCTGAAGAAACCTTCCAATATGCGCTGGTGCAGTGTGGTACGCCAATCCCCGATGATTTACCTGAAGAAGCACTGGTCATCGAAGTGCCAGTGCAAAGCATCGTCACCATGTCCACAACCTATCTGCCCGCGCTGGATGTGCTTGGTGTAACAGAGACCATCGTTGGCATGGATGAACTTGACTATGTGAATACTCTCTCTATCCGTGAACGCATCGATTCAGGCGAGGTCGTGGAAGCGGGCAGCGGTTCGGGGGTAAACATTGAAGCGTTGCTAGAACTTGAACCTGACCTCATCATGATGCAATCGTTCGGCTCACCTGACTTTGATGCTGCGCCCGTGCTGGTGGATGCTGGACTGCCTGTGGTCATCAACGGCGATTGGGTCGATACGAACCCGCTAGGGCGTGCCGAATGGATTACCTTTATCGGTGGGCGTTACGCTTTCAACCGAACACTCGAGTATTGGCATGACGAAGCGGCCTTTACTGCGGCATTAGCGCAGGCCGCACATGATCCGGCTCAGCGCGCTACGTATCTTCAACAGGCAGCCGATTTGTACCACGGCGATCTTGCGCTCGAATCGCTCGACAGCGAAGTATTGCTGGTGCGTCGCGAACAAATGCGCCAGCAAGCGATGAACGCCCTGCTGGAACTTGGAGCGTTGCATCTAGCGGCAGGCATGTTCTCCGCTGCCGCCGATACGTATCGCCGAGCCATCACGCTTGACAGCTATCTCGAAGCGGCCCATCGTGGCCTGCTGCGCGCCCTTGCGCACCAAAACGAGCGCGGCCTGGCATTGGCCCACTACCAGTCGCTCCAATCATTGCTGCACCACGACCTCGGCGTTGATCCCGATCATGCCACGCGCGCGCTGGCGGTCGCAATCAACCGCGGTGATCCGCCTGATCGCCTTTAGCCACCTGTTTAGCTACCCCACAACTATAGTAGGTTCATGACAGCGCCATCTGACCCAATCGGTGAAGTGCGCACTGTGATCGTACGGCTGCGGCGCGCGCCCGACGGCTCCGCCGTGCCGCTGTTCCCAGAATTCGCCTCGACCCGCACGCAGGACCTGCCGCCGGCTTATCACGACGCCGGCCAGTTCTATTGGGGACGGGCGGACACCTGGCTGTCCGGCCTGAACATCCACCTGAATGGCACGACGATCGTGATCCCGTACTGGCGCGTGGTCGATCTCGACACCCCGGACGACTGGCGGCGCGCCGAACTGCTGTACGAGG
>CALMZT010000132.1 GCA_937870805.1 uncultured Chloroflexota bacterium | reverse complement strand
CTTCGTCAAATAATCATCTGCGCCAGCGTCCAGCGCCTTGATCTTGTCGTGTTCCTGATCGCGCGCCGACAGCACAATGATCGGCGTCGTCGTCCATTCGCGCAGTTGGCGGGTGACATCCAGCCCGTCAATATCCGGCAGGCTGAGATCGAGAATCACCAGATCGGGATGCTGTAACCCTAACATGCGGATACCATCTAACGCCGTCGTCGCTTCGATGATGCGATAACCATTGCCGGGCAGCGTGGTGCGTAAAAAACGCCGAATCTGCGGATCATCTTCAATAATCAGTATCAATTGACCGGGAATAGTGTGTTCGTCAGACATCCTCGACTGCGACCTCTGGTGGCTTACCTTCTAATGGGAGCGTAAAGCGGAAGGCAGCGCCGCCTTCTGGACGGTTCATCGCCCAGATGCGCCCCCCATGTGCCTCGATAATACCACGACAAATCGTTAAACCTAAACCCACGCCGCGCGCGGCGGCAGGCTGTGCCCGATAAAATTTGTCGAAAATGCGCTCCTCCTCACCTGCGGGCAACCCCTCTCCCCGATCAGCAACCTCAACAGTCATCTCCTTATCGTCTGCCCATGCTGAAAGTGTAATCGATGTAGAGGGCGGCGTATACTTCAACGCATTTTCCACCAGATTCGTCAGCACTTGCTCAACCAATACGCTGTCCATCTGCACGGGCGGCAGATCATCAGGCAAATTAGTCTCCACTACTCTATCCTGCAATTGCATTTCTAAGCGGTTAATCGTTGCGCCGACGATTTCTTCCAGCGGATACCATTCCTTTTTCAGCCGGACGCCGGACTCAAGCCGCGTCATATTGAGCACGTTACTCACCAGTCGATTGAGGCGGTTGGCTTCTTCGTAGATGATTTCCGATAACTCACGGCGGTATTCGGGGTCTGCGGTGCTTTCATTCTCTTGCAGCAAGCCGCTTGCCGCGCCTGTGATCGAAGCTAGCGGCGTGCGCAAATCATGCGAGATCGAACTCAGCAGCGTATTGCGCAGCCGTTCCGTTTCGATTTGTAAGCGTGTCTGTTCTGCCTCAGACGCCAGATACGCGCGCTCAATCGCCAGCGTTGCCTGCGTCGTGAAGGTTTCTAACAGGTGCAGTTGGTCAGGCGGAGCAAAGCGCGTTGCCCGCGTTGGATAAACGCCCAACACACCAATTGTTCCGCGTGACGCCACCAACGGTAAATAGATTCCGCGCGCACCGGGCAGTGTTTGCGTCCCTAATCCCGCGCTCTGCCCGTGACCATACACCCACTCGGCAACCCCCATTTCTGGCGGCGGAGACTTTTCGGTGACGACCTGCAACTGCTCTTCTTTGTCCGGCAGTAAAATCGTCACCTGTGCCTCGAACACCTCGCCGATATGTCGCGCGGCAACGTGTGCCAGATGGTCGGTTTGGCGCGTGCTTGCCAGTTCGCGGCTCATCTCATACAATGCCGCCGTGCGCCGTTCACGCTGCCGCGCCGCTTCCGCCTGATAACTCACGCGCTCAGTGAGCGTGCTGACGATCAGCGCCACGCCTACAAACACCGGAAACGTCACCAGATACTCGGCGTCCTCAATCACAAAGGTCAGATACGGCGGCACAAAAAAGAAGTCGAACAGCGACACACTCAACAGCGACGCCGCAATCGCCGGACCGCGCCCGAACAGCGCCGAGACGATCATAATCCCCAATAAATAGACCATACTGATATTGCCCGGCTCGAACTTCGGGTACATCAGGCTGGCAATAAACGTACATACGGCAATAACCACTAAACCTTTTAGGTAATTACGCCAGTCACTCGCGGTTTGCAGCGTTCGCGCGACGGGTTCCGGCAGCGAATTGTCACCCTCTCCGCGAATGATGTACACATCAATGTCACCGCTTTTCCGCACCAGCTCGTCAACGAATGAGCCTTGCACCGCGTCTTTCCAGCGCGGGTGAATCGGCTTGCCAACGATGATTTTGCTGATGTTGTGCGTGCGCGCGTAGACCAGGATTTCTTCACTGGCATCGTGTCCGGCAAGGATGACAGTTTTCGCGCCTAGCTGTTCCGCCAGATTCAGGTTTTGTGTCAGGCGGTTGCGATCTTTTTCCGAGAGCCGCGCGTAATACGGAGTCTCCACGCACACGGCAATCCATTCCGCGTGCAAACCATCTGCCATGCGCTTCGTCGCCCGTACCAGCCGCGCCGACAAGGGGCTGGCACTCACGCACACGAGCAGTCGTTCCTTCACGGGCCAGGTCTGCTCAATCGCGTGATCCCGTCGATAATCACGCATCTGTGCATCGACGCGATCTGCCGTCCGCCGCAGTGCCAGTTCTCGCAGCGCCATCAGATTGCCCGGACGAAAGAAGCCGTGCAGCGCTTGCTCGGCTTGCTGCGGCACGTACACCTTGCCTTCTTTCAGGCGTTGGATCAGTTCCTGCGGCGAAAGGTCAACCAACTCCACATCATCGGCGTGTTCCAGCAGTGTATCGGGGATCGTCTCATGGACAACGACGCCCGTAATCTGGCTGACGACATCGTTCAGGCTTTCGACGTGCTGTACGTTGAGCGTGGTGTAAACATGGATTCCCGCTTCCCGCAGTTCTTCAACATCCTGCCAGCGTTTCGGATGCCGCATTCCCGGCGCGTTCGTATGCGCCAACTCATCAATCAGAATCAGCGTCGGGTGACGTTTCAGCGCGCCATCGAGATCAAAGTCATAAACTTTATTGCCACCATGCTCGACAACCAGCGGCGGCAGCGTTTCCAGCCCTTGCAGCAGCGCTTCCGTATCAGCGCGCCCATGTGTCTCGACGCAGCCCACCACTACGTCAATGCCTTCTACCTTACGTTCGCGCGCCGCGTCCAGCATGGCATAAGTCTTGCCCACGCCCGCCGCTGCCCCAAAAAAAATCTTCAGCTTGCCCCGATTGTAGCGCCGTTCCTCATTCAGCACGCGCGCCATCACTTCATCGCTCATCGCCGCCAACCTCTCACCTTCCTCAAAAGATTGTAGCGCCTTTGCGGTTCATCCTCCTATTGTCTGATTGCTCACTACTCATCGCTGAAAACCGCTTCACCTCGACATTGCCAATGCCGCGTGCCATGTGCTAGATTCGTTAGACAAATATTCTATATTTAGGAAAGTTTGACATTATGAGTGATTGGGCGGGCAAAGTCCTCAAAGGCTACGTGATCCGCAAACAGTTGGGCGAAGGCGGTTTCGGTGTCGTC
>CALMZT010000131.1 GCA_937870805.1 uncultured Chloroflexota bacterium | reverse complement strand
CGATCCCGGACAGCGTCGTCGCCAGCGCGGTGCCGAGCTGGAGGGCCCTGATCTTACGAACGGTATTCCTGCGGCATCTGGCGGAAGTCATGGCAACGATCCTTCGCAGTACGGCATCAGCGGCAAACCGAAGCGCTAACCAAAAGGCGCATGAACACAGTAGGGCGACGCAGGTTGCCCTTTTGTGATTCTGGACGTGATCAAAAATGAATATGGAACACTGAAAGGTCAGGTTATAATAGTGTATATAGTTTAATTATTGGATGATGTACGCCTCATGTCTCAAATCTTCAAAACTCACCCTCTGCGTCGGGCATTTATTCTCTCCACGATCATGGTTTTGCTGTTTACTGTATTGTCTCCGACAACGGCGCTTGGTCCCTTAGAGGATGGCTTCAGAGTAAACACGTACACCACTAATCTTCAAGGCTTTCCTTCTACTGCAATGGATGATAACGGTAACTTTGTTGTCGTATGGCAAAGCTTAGGTCAGGATGGTAACGCTGAGGGTGTTTACGGACAACGATTTAATGCCGCAGGAATAGCCCTTGGGAGTGAGTTTCTTGTCAATACCATAACGACAGGACAACAGCGTGTTCCTGAGGCTGTGATGGACTCCGATGGAGACTTTGTGGTGCTGTGGGCGGATACAGGAGTTGGAGTCAAGTTCCAGAGATATAATGCTGCTGGTGTGCCACAGGGAGGCGAGACAACAGTTGGTGCTGTCAGCGTTAATCCTTATTCAATCGCGCTCGCAATAGATAACGATGGCGATTTTGTAGTCGTTTGGAATAAACCTGATGAGGCAACCTATGCACGACTCTACAACGCTGCTGGTATCGCGCAAACAGACGAGTTTGCTGTAAGCGGTGGGGCTACTCCTAGCGTCGCAATGGATGGCGCTGGCAACTTTATTGTCACGGCGGTAGTCAGCAATAATATTTGGGCACAACACTACAATGCGTCTGGTGTCGCACAGGGCGGCACATTTCAAGTGAACACTTCTGGTGTAACAGCACATCCATCCATAGCAGCGGATGACAGTGGTAATTTTGTCATCACATGGCAAAGATCACCATTCGTAGTGGCGCGGCGTTTTGATGCTTCGGGAACAGCTTTAAGTGGCGAATTTCAGGTAAACGCAACACTTGATGGCAATATTGGCAACGCACGTATCTCAATGAACAGCTTTGGAATGTTTGCTATCACATGGGGATTAGGTGCCACTAATTTGGACATTTATGTTCATCGTTTTGATTCATTCGGCAGAGATTTAGGGGGCGAAATAAAAGTCTCTGAGGCAGCAAATACCCAGGATTTTGCCATCCCGGCGATGGATAATGAGGGTAATTTTGTCGTTGCTTATATGAGCGATGAGGTGACTTCGGGTCAATATGATGTTTATGCTCGTCGTTTTAGCGATGCTATGCCACCGGAATTTCGCGTGAACAATATAGTAAACCGCTATCAGGCGTTGCCCGATGTTGCAATGGATAACAATGGCAACTTCGTGATTACCTGGCGGAGTGACTTAATCCACGGTGCGAACAATGGTGTGGAGGCACGACGTTACAATTCTGCTGCTGTGCCACAAGGAAATCAATTTACAGTTACCACAATCACCAATTCCTTTCCCGACTTTCCCGCAATCGCAATGAGCAATGGCAGTTTTGTCATCGTTTGGGCAGGTTACGAAGGGACAGGTAGCAACGATGATATTTTCGCCCGTGTCTTTAGCGCGGCTGGAACACCACAAGGAGCAGAATTCCGAATCAACACGACAACAACAGGCAATCAAACCAATCCGGCAATAGCAATGGATGTAAACGGTAATTTTGTAGTCGTGTGGCAAACGGACGGAAGCGGTACTCCTATCAATGCTCAACGTTACAACGCCGCTGGGGTGGCGCAAGGTAGTGAATTCCGCGTCGATACGCTCGCAAGCACTGGCACTCAATATCCAGCCGTTGCGATGGACACTGCCGGAAATTTTGTCGTGACCTGGGCGGCGACGGTTGCTGGCAACACCGATGTGTACGCACGGCGCTACAATGCGGCAGGTGAAGCACTGGGTACAGAGTTTCCTGTAAATACAACGACCACAAACGTTCAAACCACGCCAAAAGTGGCTATTGATGCTAACGGTAATTTTGTGATTGTTTGGACAAGCACTGCTGTTGACACTGGTAACATTTATGCGCAGCGCTATAATGCAGCAGGAGTCGCACAAGCTGGAGAATTTCCAGTCAACACGACTACAGCAAATTTCCAGGATCGTCCTGACGTTGCGATGAACAGTAATGGCGATTTTGTGGTCGTTTGGGCAACGTGGGTTGCCAGCGATGGCGAAGTCTATGCCCAGCGTTACAACAGCGATGGAAGTATCTTAGACGGTGAGTTTCAGGTCAACATAACAACGCTTCTGCCTCAATTCATGCCTGCCGCAGCGATGGACTCTGCTGGAAATTTTGTCGTTACATGGATGCACGAACTTCATAGCACTCCAACTCCTCCTGATGATGATATTTTAGCTCGATATTTCAGCGTACCAGTTCCACCCAGCACAAACATCACCGAAAACGAATTCTACACCGCCTTCGAGCAGGAGCGCGCCGCATATCCCGCCATTGCGCAGGGCATCGCCGATTTCGTGCCCAACGGTATCAACATGACCGTCAGTTTGAACACGGGTGAGGTCGGGCGCATGAACTTCACCGTCAGCAACAGCGAAGGGATTGTGACGCTGCAAATCGCCAGCATCACAACGCTCAGCGGTGGCACGGCATCCCAAAACTATGTGACAGTCATCAACCGCGACTTAGCGCCGTTGATCGCTGCCACGCTGGATAATCTGCTCGTCTCACACTTCGGTTCAATACAAAATGTGGAGAGCATCACCATCGACAGCAGCACGATGACCTTGACCAATCATCGAAGGCTAACCCGTTGACACAAAGGCAAACTTTTGTGCTTAAAAGTTACGCAGTTGAGTTCAAATTGCTGTATCACTCGTAGGGGCGAACCCGTAAGTGCAGCGGCGTGAACCGCCAACGGCGTAAGTCCTATTTCATCTATTCATATGCCAATCGCTTGAATTTTACTGAAAACTGTCAACTGATAACTGAGGACTCTCTTACATTACACCTCGCATTAAAGTTCCTTTTGAACCTCAAATGCCCCGCTTTTTCTGCTATGCTCTCTTCTAGAGAAAGGAGTCCCAATGCCACGCACCAAGCTAAAGACTAAAGACTATCGACTAAAGACTGAGATTAACAAGTCAGTAAATTCCCTGATGCCTCACTGTTTTTTCGGCTTACATTTAACTTTCAGGTTAGAACGTGGTTTGAATTGCAAAAAACTTGAGCACCCATTCCTTTTATTTGCAAACGACCAAATGAAACAATAGTCTGATAAACGTGTTTTTGCAGGCTAAAATTTGAGTCACACCTCCGTTAATTTCACTTCTTTTGATGCTTTTTCTCCCTCCCCTGCTGAGCCTATTTGACCAGCCCGGCGCGCCGCATATCGTAGAGGATTGCCTTTTCCCACAGCGTACTCGTATCTAGCGGGAAGTAGTGCATCCCACGCCGCAGCGCTTCCGCGCGGATGTCTTCGCGCCATTCTTCCAAACGCTTGATATACAGTTCGCGCATCCCGCCGTCGACGCTGACTTCCTGCGGCGCGCCCGTTTCTACGTCCATCAGGCGCAAATCGCCTGCCAGCGGCGGCATGATTTCGTCGGGTGACAGCACGTGTACCAGCGCGACCTCGTAGCCTTTGCCGAGCAGATGGTTCACCCCTTCGAGATAGCCTGTAGGCGAGAACATGTCGCTGATGATGATGCATAAGCCCGGTCTGCCACCGCGCAAGGCATAGTCTTTGATCGCGGCATTCAGGTCGGTGATGCCGCCGGGCTTGAGCGCGTGAACGTAGCGCAGCATGGCGACGCTCATCGCCCGCCCGCGCGCCGGACCGAAATGCTCTAAGCCGCGATCTGAGATTGCCGTCAGCAGCATACGATCATTGCTATTGAGTGAGGTGTAGGCTAAACCTGCGAAGATACGCTTGGCGAACAGCAGCTTGTTGTGTTCGCGTTCACCTTCTTTGGGCCAATCCATGCTGGCAGAGGTATCAAGCAGGATGTGGACGGCGAGGTCTTCCTCGTCTTCCAGCAGTTTGATATAGGGACGTTCGAGCCGCGCGTAGATGTTCCAGTCGAGGCGGCGCAGATCATCGCCGGGCGCGTAATTGCGGTAATCGGCGAATTCGATGCTGGTGCCGCGCTTGTTGGAACGGCGCTCACCCTTCATCGCGCCAGCCCGCACGCGCGAAGCTGTCAGGGTGAGCTGTTCCAGTTTGCGCCGTGTGGATTCATCTATGAGCAGGTCGTTATCAGGCATGGGAGTTACTCATCATAAATATCGCTACGCTTTCCAACTCTTACAACAACGACGAGTTGTCTATCGTGGTTGAGATCATAGATAACACGATACTTTCCACTAAATCTCAGTTTGTATAAACCAGCAAATTTTCCTTTTAAGGCGAGATGTTTGATCTTTTCCGCTTCCTCTGCGAGGCGCTTTAAGCGTTTGCGAAGCGCGGCTAAAACCACTTTATCTAACTTAGTAAGGTCTTTCTGCGCAGTTTTGCTGATTTCGAGCTTATAAGGCATATTTACTCTAATCCAAGCGCGCGAAAAACCTCATCAGCGTCATCGCCACGTCGATCTGAAGCAAGATAATCATCCAAAGATTGTTCCACGTCAGGGCGCATTGTTAAGCCCTCATCAGGATCTTTGATAATTCCTAATCGTTCCTCGACGATTTCATCCACTATATCCCGTAATATAGAATGCAGGAGTTCTTGAAGTTCATCTATGGTTAGATCAGCAACTCGCGTTGACATCGTTGTGCCTCTTGAAAATAGATTATTTTAGGTTCTCTGCACGCTGCGGATGAGTTCCGCTACGATGTCATCGGCGCGAATGCCCTCTGCCAAGCCTTCAAAGTTCAACATCAGACGATGACGCAGCGCTGCCGGAGCTACCGCCTGAATATCCTCAAAAGATACATTGTAACGTCCATCGAGCAGTGCATTGATTTTGCCGCCGATGATGAGCGCCTGCGCGCCGCGAGGACTCGCGCCATAACGCACGAACTGACGCACTCTTTCGGGCGCGCTGTTGTCATTGGGATGGCTGGCGACGATGAGGCGCGCGACGTATTCGTTGACGTGACTGGCAATTGGTGTATTGAGCGCCAGCTTGCCCATACTGATCACCTGCTTACCGTCGGCGACTTTGCCTACGGTGGGAGACGCGGTGGAGGTCGTGCGCTCCAGGATCGTTACGAGATCGCGCACAGACGGGAATTCGACGTTGACCTTGAACATGAAGCGGTCAAGCTGTGCCTCTGGAAGTGGATATGTGCCTTCCATTTCCAGCGGGTTTTGGGTCGCCAGCACGAAGAACGGCGGTTCCAGCTTGTAGCTGCGGTTGGCGACGGTGACAGTTTGTTCCTGCATCGCTTCCAACATGGCAGATTGCGTTTTGGGGGTGGCGCGGTTGATTTCGTCTGCCAGCAGGAGATTAGCGAACACAGGTCCGGGGCGGAAGGTGAAACTGCGCTTGCCGTCTTCGGATTCTTCCAGAATATCCGTGCCTAAGATGTCGGAAGGCATGAGGTCAGGCGTAAACTGGATGCGCGAGAATTTGAGGTCAAGCACATCGGCAAGCGTGCGAATCAACTGTGTCTTACCCAAGCCGGGGACGCCTTCTAACAGTGCGTGGCGTCCGGCGAGAATGCAGATAATCACGCTGCGAACGACTTCATTCTGCCCGACGATGACACGCGCAACTTCAGCTTCAATGGTGCGTGCGATCTGGCTAAAGGCTT
>CALMZT010000130.1 GCA_937870805.1 uncultured Chloroflexota bacterium | reverse complement strand
CGAAACACGGGCAATATGAAGGGTGAGCGTTACCTGGCAAACACCAGCCCAAGTAAACGCGAAGTTCACGACCTCGACAACGAAAAGACGAGCTGCCAGATTGATGCAATCATCAAGGCAGGTAACGATAAAGCATATACTTCGCGCGAAGCGGCCAATCGGGACGGTTATGATAACTGTGCATACTGTATTGGAAGTTCAACCCGATGACGAATCGGTTGTGATGGGTGTTCAAGTAAGTAATGTGAGGTATTGAAATGGCAGAGAAGCAAAAACCGGGGCAACCCCCCAGCAAGCCGGGTGAATATACTGAACGCGGTCCGCGTGGCGGTGAGGTCCGCAACCCACGCACTGTGACCATTGAATCGGGCGACACGCCGCTCCCACCTACTCAAGAGCCAGGGCGCACATGGGAACGCATCGGTCCACCGAAACCCGATAAGGACTCGAAATAGGCACGAAGTGCCAATAAGCAGAGGGGATGGTTGAGTTCCTTCTGCTTATTTTGTTGCCATAAAAGATAAGTTTTCGGCAAAGAAAGTGAATTATGACAATCTCAAGGGGTTTTTCGATCTTTGGCGCTGTAGTCGTGATGATGGTGTGGTTTTTTGTTGCCCTTAGTTTCGATTTTCCGGCTCCAGACATGACTCAGGCATGGGCTGCTGTTCCAGAGGGCTTTATATTTGGCTTTATGCTCATTCCAAAGGTCTTGGGACATTTGGTGATCGCAGGAGTATCCGCAGTGGTATGACCACACAAATCGACACCTTCCCCATTGAATATGACCTGACCAAACACCCTCTGGCAGCCTATCGTCTGAACGCCCCAAACCTGGATGAGGCAGGGGGTGCTTTAGCCGCGCGTGTACGCAAAATGAGCAAACTCCCTGGTATATGGCTGCGTGGGCAGAATTGCCTCGTCACCAGTGCCCAATTCACATTGGTAATGGCAAAAACCCTGCTCAACCAACTTCACCAGATGGCACTGCCAACTTTGAAAAATACAACAGCCATCGAACCCATCATAAACTGGCAATCAACTCCCGCGATTATTGCTCAATACGTTGCTGAGGGTATTCTGGATTTGGCTTATGATGCCCTGAGCGAGACTCTTAAAGATGAACAGCTTGTCATCGGCAAAGTTCAGGTGTTGCGTCAAGCTCAGTTTAAAGGGTTAGTCGTTGATGGTACATCGCCTGCGCTTCAAATTACCGTGCACTCAGTAATGAGCAGCAACCAGTCGCTTGACGATTATCTACGCCAACACGGTGCTGATAAAGCAAAGGCAAGCGGTCTTGCTATTAAATGTCGTACCACCAGTGGAACATTTGATGGACTTGTTGGAAAATTAGATGACCTTGCAAACGGAGGAATAAGCCATCGGGATCGGCTAAAAGGATACAATCCTAGCGATTATCCTGCGGCATGGCTTGATTCGCTGCCGGGTGACCATCTTGTAGTTGCTTTAAAACCCAACTATGGAAAAACCATCTATCACTACCCCATCAGGGCAATTAAGCTGGTCGTGAGTATGGCAAACCTCCACCATTTCACCCAGGTACGCACCGAACAACGGGATATAGCAGGTCAACTCAAATTGCCACCAGCAAAACGTCATGAGATGGTACAAACTGTCTGGCAGGCTGTGCAAAACTACTTCAGTCAACAGCAGATTTCCGTCAGATTGTTGTCGGCTTACACACAGCAAAGTCATCCGCAGCATTTCTCTAATGCCACCGAATTAGGGTTTAAGCCCGATTTGCGCTTTGCCAAACGTATTATCAGCATTAATCAAGACTCAGAAATGCTCCCGGCGCTCCAACAGAGTGGGATTTTCAACCTTACCACACCTACGGTCAAAATGGCGATTGTCGATGCCATACCCACTGAATTGCACAACCAACAGAGACTAGGTTGTGTTGACATTTGAGAGAACTGGGCTAAGGTTGTCGGATGACAACC
>CALMZT010000129.1 GCA_937870805.1 uncultured Chloroflexota bacterium | reverse complement strand
TTCCATGCGCGACTGTGTGATAAAACCGTCTTCGAGTTGCAGCGCGGCGACACCCGCCAACTGCGGTAGCACCACATCAAGGGGTTGATCTTTCGGCAAATGGCGGCTGATGAAACGTCGCAGCCAACCTTCTGTGCCGGGTGCATCTTTATCATCACTGTAGATGCCCCAAATCTTTAAGGTCAGATCGAAGGGCGATAGCGCGCGACTCTTCATGGAAGCGCGTCTGATACGGCTGTCGTCGGGCATTGGACCGAGCTTGCGCCGTGTGCCACTAATCAGTGGATACTCCTGCGCCCACTTGTTGACAGCGTTCTCAATGTCCACATCTGACCAGGGACGCAGGTGAACGGGCGTTAATCCTAACTGAGCAAGCGCTCCGTAACCTTGTGGTGTGCCGACGACGATAAAGAAGTTGTCAGGATAGGTTTCCATCAAGGCTTGCAGCCATGCCAGCTTCACAGTACGTTCGCTTTCTGGAAGATCATCGTAGCCGTCAATGAGCAGCGCGACCTGCCCCTTGCTCAAACGATTGTAGATATAAAACGGTACACTACTGCCCGTAATACGCCCCATCTGGTACTGTACGGCACGCACCAGTGGCTCAGCGGGATCGACCTTTGCACCGAACTCCTCAGCACTGATGGTGACGTTGGCTAAATGAACATAAAAGGGCGTGAGTCGTCTGAAGGCTTCGATGCGTGTCTCACCTAAGCTCGCCTCCGCTTCGGCGATGTTCAACCCTTTCTCCTTCGCAAGCCGTTCCTTAGCACGCTCCTCGGTACTCACACGCTCCTTGATGCGCTCGGCACGATTTTCCTCGTCAAGCGCGGCTTCCTCAGCAGTGAGGCGCTCCTGTACCCTATCGGTAGGGGCTTGGAAAGAGACTTGCCCTAAGCTCCACAAGACGAGCGCTTGCAGTGCCGTCGTGCGTCCGCTGCCCGGTAAACCCAACAAGGCAATCGCACGTTCTCCGGCAACTAACTCGGAGAGAGAAAGTGTCTCGATGTTGTAGGGGGCATGAAGGTAAGGATGATCGAAAACGCGCGGGACGACACGAAACACGCTGCGCGTCACTTCCTCGCCTGTGCCAATGAGTTCAGGAGCAGGGATAAAACGCGGTTCAACCAAAATGTCAGACAGACGGGCGTAGCGTCCCGCGAGATGCGAACGTTCGCAGAAGTCAACCAGATCGCCGAGGTAACGCCCATCGGCGCTGCGGGTGACGAAGCTGCGTGCGGTCTTGGCTTGACCGCGTACCGAATCGACGCCCGCGCTAATGTAATGGCGAACTCGATAGACACCATACGCAGACGCCCAGCCTGCCAGTAAGCCGAAGCCAAAGTTCTGAAAATCGAAGCCCATGATGCTCCTCCAAAACTAACTGACATACACGAGGATACGTTCGCAGCTCGTGCAATAAGTGAGGGTATGCCCCTGCCGTACCTGCTGTTCAATCGCCATCGTCTCTTCCACGCCGCACACGCTGCAACTCCGATCTTTCAGGATCGCAATAGGTTGATTTGACTTTTTCGGGCGCATTGCGGTGTAGATTTTAAGATTCTCCGGTGTCACGGCGCTTGCGGCTTCAGTGCGCTGCGCCTGTAATGCTTTGACTTCGGCTTGCAGCGCAGCTTGCTCTTTGAGAAGTTGTGAATGTTCACTTTCATGTGTGCGCTGTGCATCTTGAAGCTGTGCTTCGGCATCGGCTAAAGCACCTTCAGCCGCTTCGACATCCAACATCAGCGTTAAAAGTTTGTCTTCAAGTTCGCCGTGCCACTTTTTCAACGATGCGATCTCATGCTGCATATCCTGCATTTCTTTGGGATTGCGCACGCGCCCACTGTAGAGTTGTTCTTCTGTCGTCTGCGTCTTGGTGAGGTTAGTTTGCAATTCAAGTTCGAGGCTGCGCGTTTTGCTACGTAGTGGAGTGAGCGTTTGCTGTGCGGCATTGACGCAGCTTTGGGCGTCGGCAACCAACTGCGAGTTATTTAAAGCAGCGTCAATGGTTTTCAAGCGCTGCTGTTTTTGCAACAGACTCAGGTCGATGGTTTGTAGACGATAAAGCGCCTCAGCTTGCGACATCCGTTGGAAAACCTCTCTTAAGCCTTATAGCCAATTTTTCACGTTACAATCAACACGACGGCGTTTATCATAAATTCGATGTAGTATTTAACCAGTATAGCGAACGAAGTGACTGGCTTACAACCACAATTCCGGGGAAAACCATGCAATCACGTTACACTGTACACATTATACCTGCCGAATGGCGATGGGTGATTTTCATCGGTAGTGGGTTGGTTTTACTAGCATTTTTGCCCTTTCTATGGGTGGCTTTCAGCAACACAGCACAAAGTAACTGGCAATTCATGGGCATGATCGGGGTCAATTACCGCGATGGAGCAACGTATCTTGCCAAAATGCTGCAAGGCATGGAAGGTAACTGGCTCATCCGCTTTCTCCACACCCCTG
>CALMZT010000128.1 GCA_937870805.1 uncultured Chloroflexota bacterium | reverse complement strand
TAATCGACGTGAGCATCGTTTCTTTGTCCAGCAGCAGCAGCGTGCGCAGGTCGATAACTTCCACACTGATGCCATTGTCACGCGCGACCTGTTCAGCGGCGAGTTCGGTGTAGTACGCCATCATGCCGTAAGCGAAGACCGAGATGTCTTTGCCTTCGCGGGCGATGCGCGCCGGACCGATGGGCACGGTGTATTCGCTGTCAGGAACTTCGCCTTTGATCGCGCGATAGCCTTTTTTCGGCTCAAAGAACAGTATCGGATTAGGATCACGCACGGCACTTTTCAGCAAACCTTTGGCGTCGTAGGGTGTCGATGGGATGACAACTTTTAAGCCAGGAACGTGTGTGAAAAAGGCTTCGACACTCTGGCTGTGATAGAGCGCGCCGCTGATGCCGCCACCGTAAGGCGCACGAATGGTCATCGGCACGCGCCACTGTCCATCGGAGCGATAGTACATCTTGGCAGCTTCGTTGACGATCTGGTTGAAGGCAGGATGAATGAAGTCCGCAAACTGGATTTCGCAGATGGGACGCAGGTCAGCCAGCGCTGCGCCGATGCCGATGGCGACAATCGAAAGTTCCGCCAACGGGGAATCGACGATGCGGGTCGCGCCGTACTTTTCGATGAGTCCCTGCGTGGCTCGGAAGACGCCGCCGCGCTTGCCCACATCTTCGCCAGTGATGAAAACGCGCGGGTCGCGGGCGAGTTCTTCGTCCATTGCGATACGGATTGCTTCGATCAGGGTGATGATTGCCATTGAGAGTCCTCAGATGATGAGAGTTGTTGGTTATTCGTTATTCGTTGTTCGTTTGTCATTTAAGTGCGCGATGATGGTTTCGGCGTGTGGCTGCATCCAGTCAAACCAGATTTTCTGGCTTTTAAGCCATTCGAGATTGTTGTAGTTGGGTTCAATTTTGAGTAAGGTGTGCCACAGTTCGAGCGCTTTTTCAGGATTACCGAGCGCCTCATTGGTTACTGCTAAATAAGTTGTGAGGCTGACATCAAAGGGTTGAAGCTGAAAGATAGTTTGCGCACGAATTGCATAGGCACTTTTCCGCGCGCTTTCAAAATCAGCTTTCGCGTGTTCCATTTCGCCACGATAGGCGTAAGCCTTGCCGCGACTGAAATAGATTTCGGGATCATCAGAGCTGATTTCTAGCGCCTGCTGCCATGTGGTCAAAGCGCTATCCCATTCGCCCCCCTCTGCTTGCGTTTCGGCAAGCTGAACGTAGTAGCTGGGTTCGTTGTCGTGTTTGAGAGCACTTTTAAAGTGGACAATGGCTTCGTTGAAATCCCCGCTTTTGCGATAGGTCTGTGCCTTTTCGATGTAGATGCTAATGTCCTGCGGTCTCAGTTTCAGCGCTTCGTCACAATCAACGATAGACTGTTCAAATTCGCCAGCATCCCGATACGCAATTGCCCGATTGATGTAAGTATCGGCGGTGGGCTGTAGTTGGAGTGCTTGAGATAAATCGGCGATTGCCCGCTCATAGTTGCCAAGCGAAAGCTGTGCTACACCGCGCATCCCTAAAATGTCGGCATCGTGCGGTTTAATCAGCAGCGCGCGGCTCGAATGCCTGATGGCAGAACGCCAGTTCCCGCGATTCATGGCGAACACCAAGCCTAACTCGGACAACCAGCAGATGATCCCATCTATAGGATTTACCATCATCACTCCGCAGGCGCGTACACATCACCCAGCGCGGCTTCGGGTGCGGGGTAGGGTGCGGCTTCTGCTTCAACTTGTGCAGCATCGACTTCGGCTTTGGCGCGTGCTTCGTAATCGTCAATGACGGCTTGTGTCAAGACATTTTCCATCAGCAGAATTTTCTGGAAGCGCAAAATCGGGTCTTTCTTCTTCCACGCTTCAACTTCTTCGCGGCTGCGGTAGGTTCTGTCGTCGTCATCTGAAGAATGTGGGGTGATGCGGTAGGTTTTGGCTTCAATCAGGGTCGCGCCGTCACCATTGTAAGCGCGTTCGGCGGCTTCTTTCATTACTTCGTAGCACGCCAGAACATCGTTGCCATCCACGACCACGCCTTTAACACCATAGGCTGCCGCGCGATCAGCGACGTTCGAGACCGCCATTTGCGATTCCATCGGCACAGAAATGGCGTATTCGTTATTTTGTACCATGCAGATGAAGGGGAGCTTATGGACGCCCGCCCAGTTCATGCCTTCGTGCCATTCACCTTGACTGGTCGAGCCTTCACCTAAGCAGGTAAGCGCTAAGCGTGGATGGCTTTCGTCGTTGGGGTCTACAAGTTTCATTTGCTGGCGGTATTTGATGGCGAAGGCGAGTCCGGCGGATTGCGGAACCTGTGTGGCGACAGGTGCGGAGCCGCTGATAATGTTGAGCGCTTTGAAGCCAAAGTGGCTGGGCATCTGACGCGCGCCGCTGCTGTATTCGCCTGCCTTGCCGAACAGGCTAATCATAAACTGTGTTGGGGTAATGCCAAGTGCGATGACTAAGGCGAGGTCGCGATAATAAGGGTTGACGTAATCGACGCCGCGATTGATGGCGAAAGCAGCGCCCACCTGACAGCCTTCGTGCCCCATTGCGCTGATGTGAAAGGGGATTTTGCCCTGGCGATGCAGCACCCATGCGCGCTCATCAACACGCCGACTGAGCAGCATCTTCCAGTACATTTCGAGCAAAGTGTCGCTACTCAAACGGGTAGAAAGGCGCTCATCAGTTTTTTGTTTCGCCATCATGGCTCCTTATCTGTGCTGGAGGTTCATTAAACACTATTGCCCGATCTCATTATAACATCGTCATGGGTGAATTAAAGAATAATTTCGACAAGTTACGTGACATAAATTGTGCAGGATATATAAAGTGCATTACGGGTTTGACAGATAAATTGAACGAATAAAGCACGATGATTGTAAGAAGCGGGCAAACCTTTAGGCTTCACAGGACAGAAATCAAGCTAGAATGCTTACTAACAATTATGGCACTGCTGAGAAGCTGTGTTGTCCCTTGCTGTTTATCGTAAACGAGGTCTGGATGGTTTTGTATAAAGATAATTTTTTGACGGGTTTGACGTTTCTCGTCATCGACGATGAACCCGACGGAGTACATATTATCGAACTGCTGCTGGAGCGCTATGGGGCGCAGATTATCGGCGCAAACAACGGGCGCGTAGGGGTACAGCTTGCGCAGAAAAATCACCCCCACCTCATCATTTCCGACATTTCAATGCCGGGGATGGACGGCTGGAAGATGATCAACGCGCTGAAGAATGATGAGGCGACAAAAGATATTCCCGTGATCGCACTCACCGCGCACGCGATGTACGGTGATCGTGAGCGCGTGCTGGCGGCAGGCTTTCACAATTATCTGAGCAAGCCGTTGAAGCCGCGTACATTTGTTGAGGATTTGATGAAACTGCTGATTGATCTACCGCAGTTTGCCACGCTGGTCAAAGGAGAGTGAACCGTGACGCGCGTTTTGCTCGTGGACGATGACGCTGATGGTCGGACGCTGTTGACACACATCTTGCTGCGCGCAGAGATCGAGACCGAAGCGGTGCGCTCAGCAGAAGAAGCTGTGTCGATGCTGGATAGGTACAAGTACGATGCAGTGATTATCGACTTGATCCTGCCAGGGATGGATGGTCTGGAACTGCTGCGGAACATCCGTCGCAATCTGCACACCTCGCGGGTCTGCTGTGTGGCGCTGACAGCGTTTCACTCGACCAGCATTGAAAAGCAAGCACTTGATATGGGATTTGATGCCTATTTCGTCAAACCTATAGAACCGCGCACATTCGCGGCAGAACTGCTGGCATTGATTGAACGCCGCCGTGCCAATTGAAGTTCACAGTTTTCAGTAAAATTCGAGCTTTAAACCCTCGATTTCGTTAAAACGCCAGTTGTGAAGATGCCTTAAAACCTGTCTGAAAATTCAATTTCCAACCGCCAAGACGCAAAGGACGCAAAGGGAAAAAGAAAATTTGAACCACTGAGACACCGAGAACACTGAGAAAATAGAGAGAAGAAGAACTGAGTTTTTACATCATTCCATATTACATCTCGAATTATCAGACAGCCTATTAATCCAAAACTCGAAAATTTCAGCAGCCCGCGCTGCCCGGTTCAAAGCGGCAGTAGCTGGCTTTACTGATGAAGCCGTGCCAGAGATGCGGATGATTCGACAACACGTAAGGCAGTGAGAGGTCGATAGTGTCAATGGCATCGTAAGGCGATGTCCACGTTTGCACACGATACGCCAGCCCGCGCTCCGGGTTACGCAGCATGGCGAACGTAAAATCCACATCCATGCGCTGTGGTCTGCCCACCAACGCCATCATATCCCCGATGCTGATGCGCGCTTCACGACAGGAGAAAAAGATAGTACGCACCGTCGCGCCGCCGAAATGGTTGATTCGCACGTCACACCAACGGCTGCCAACGGGCGCAAGATAAGTGTCGCCGTTCTGGTTGCTGGTGCTGTGCCGATAGCCCAAAGAAGTGATCGTGCGCTGTGCTTCGACAGTGCTGGTGATGCCTACATGCTGGCTCTAATTCAAGAGGTGAAACCAGATTTTACTAGTGGCAAGATGGTTCACTTATTATTATATTCCAATGATAAGTTGAAAACATGGAAAGTATATGGGCTTGAGCATCCTTTTGCCAAGTTTGAACAAGTAGGGACATTTAATACGGAAGCCCTTACTCG
>CALMZT010000127.1 GCA_937870805.1 uncultured Chloroflexota bacterium | reverse complement strand
CCGAGTTAAGAGATCATCTTCGCAAGTTGGGACACACCTTCGCCACCAACAGCGATACCGAAGTCATCCTTCACTTATATGAAGAGTTGGGCGAGGGCTGCGTGCGGCTTCTGCGCGGCATGTTTGCTTTTGCTTTATGGGATATTCGCAACCGCCGCGTCTTTATTGCGCGCGATCACCTGGGCGTGAAACCTCTGTATTATACGCAGGTCGCTCAGCGTTTGATTTTTGGCTCCGAAATCAAAGCCATCTTGCAGCATCCAGAAGTTCAGCCACAGATGGACTTGGAAGCCCTCAACAGTTATTTGACGCTTCGTTATGTACCCGCGCCACAAACGATGTTTTCTGGCATCTACGCCCTTCCACCGGCGCATACGCTGACCTGTGACGATCAGGGCGTTCGTATCAACCGCTATTGGGATGTGTCCTTTGCACCTGTCATGGACAATCAGCCAGAAGAAGCCTATACCGAACAGCTTGAAGCGCTGCTGTACGAAACCGTCAAATTACAGTTGATGAGCGATGTGCCTTTTGGCGCATTCCTTAGTGGTGGTCTGGACTCAAGCCTCGTCGTCGCGCTCATGAGTCACTTCATGAACGAGCCTGTCAAAACATTTTCGGTAGGCTATGATGGGGGCGGATCATCGTTCAGTGAGCTTCCATTTGCGCGGTTAGTCGCTGATAAGTATGGCACCGATCATCATGAAGTGTTTGTCAGAGCACAGGATTTCGTTGAGAATATGCTCAAGGTAACGTGGCATTTAGATCAGCCGATTGCTGATTATGCCGAAGTTGCTTACTATTCCGTCGCCAAACTTGCCGGGCAGCATGTCAAAATGGTGCTCACGGGTGAAGGCGGCGATGAGTTGTTCGCTGGTTATGGACGCTACGTTGGCGAACGCTTCTCTACTTTCTTCGATCATCTCCCAAGCTCATCGAAGTCCTTAGCGTTGAATCTAAGCGAACGTATCCCAAACCTGCGCCGTCCTAAATCAGCCTTATATGCCTTGTGCCAGACAGATGAAGCGACTCGTTTCACCAATTGGATACCTCTCTTCAATCACAACCGCAAAGCACATCTGCTGTCGAACGACTTGCGCAAGCTGCTGAACGGACACTCAGCCGATGAAGCATTCAGGCAGCAGCTTAAAAACACTGATGCTGTCGATTCCTTAAGCCGAATGCTGTATGTCGATACGAAACTATGGCTTCCCGATTATTTGCTCTCACGCGGCGATAAGTTGACGATGGCGGCATCGCTTGAGGCGCGCGTTCCCCTGCTGGATTACAAGCTGGTGGAGTTTGCGGCGGCGCTTCCCCCGCACCTGAAGCTGCACCAATTGACGAGAAAATATCTGCTGAAAAAGGTCGCGCGGCGCTTGCTACCGCCAGAAATCATTGACCGCAAGAAACAGGGGTTCCCCGTCCCTGTCCCGATGTGGTTTAGAAGTGAACTCCACTCATTCTTGCGCGATACACTGTCGTCCGCAACAGTGCGCGCTCGTGGCTTGTTTGACCCTGAATACGTGGAAAAACTGCTGGTGGAACACGAAACAGGATTTGCCGACCACGCGACGATGCTTTATGGTTTGATGAATGTTGAACTGTGGCAGCGCATGTTCATCGACGCACGCAAGCCAGTAGCGGCTGCGGCGGATTGAAGCAGATGATTCGAGGCGTGGGCAAAGAAAGGTCGCTATGGCTGCATCGGTTTTAATGCTGCTGGAGAACAATTCCTATCCAAAGGATGTACGCGTCCGTCATGAGGCGCAATCGCTGACCAAGAACGGCTACCGCGTGACGGTGATTAGCCCCAAAGGATCGCAGCAGCCGTTTCATGAGATAGTCGAGGGTGTGCGTGTCTACCGCTTTCCTGCACCGCCGGGTGGCAGTGGTCTGCTCGGCTATTTTGTCGAATACGGCTATGCGATGGTCGCCGTGTCGCTGCTGTCGCTCCTGGTCTTTTTCCGTCACGGTTTCGACATCATCCATGCCCACAATCCACCCGATACATTTTTTTGCATCGCTCTCTTCTATAAGCTGTTAGGCAAGCGCTTCATTTTCGATCACCACGATCTTTCGCCCGAACTCTATG
>CALMZT010000126.1 GCA_937870805.1 uncultured Chloroflexota bacterium | reverse complement strand
CGATCTGGCGCTGGAAATGGGCATGAGCGTTGATATTGTCAAGAACCTGATTCATGAACTCGTGGGCTTGCAAGTGTTCAGCGGCTACATCAACTGGGATGAGGGTACACTGTATTCGTCGGACGCGGCTAAACTGCGCGATCTGAAACAGTGCAAAAACTGTGGCGCGGAAATTAAACTGGCGGGTAAAGGCGTCGTCGCATGCCCCTACTGCGGTACAGAATATTTTCTCACCTAACAATTGGGGGAATCTCATCATACGAAACAGCGTACAATAAAATGGTTATTTGCTTCTCAAGGTCTGTGGTCGAGCTTCTAACTTATAATGACAGGAACGTTCGAGAAGCGGAGCATGAATTCTTATGCCATTTGCTGACGGTGAACAAGTCGGTGCGTATCAGATTGTCAATCAACTCGGACAAGGGGGTATGGCGACTGTTTATAAAGCCTACCATCCACAGCTAGACCGTTTTGTCGCACTCAAATCCATGCACACGTCGCTGATGGACGATGACACCTTCATCTCACGTTTTCAGCGTGAAGCACAGATCATCGCCAAACTCGAACACCCCAACATCGTCCCCGTTTACGATTACAGCGAACACAATAAACAGCCTTACATCGTCATGAAATACATTGAGGGACATACCCTTAAAGACGAGTTGGAAGGTGATGTGCTGACACTTAAGCAAGTGCTGCACGTCATGAAGGCTGTGTCGTCCGCCCTGAGCTACGCTCATGAAAAGGGTGTTTTGCACCGCGACATCAAACCCTCAAACGTGATGATCGACAATAACAATTTTCCCTACGTCAGTGACTTTGGATTGGCGCGTATGGTCACGGCAGGTGAATCGACGCTCAGCGCGAATATGATGATGGGCACGCCGCACTATATGGCACCCGAACAAGCGCTGCAAGGTGAACTTGATGCACGCGCCGACGTTTACTCGCTGGGGGTGATGCTGTACGAGATGGTGGTCGGTGTGGTGCCGTTCATTGGCGATACGCCTTATGCCATTATTCACGGGCATATCTACACGCCGCTGCCACTGCCTTCAAAGGTGAACCCTGACGTGCCGTTTCAGGTTGAAGAAGTGCTGTTGAAGGCGCTGGCAAAAGATCCTGATGAACGCTACGATAGCGCAGTGCTGCTCGTCCGTGATTTCTGGAAAGCGATTGTCGATGCAAATTGGGAACAGCTACACCCTGATCGCGTGAAGGTGGCAAGTGACTCCATTGCCAGGTTGCGCCAGGATGTGAACATGAAAAGCATCGCTGAGAACAAACCTGAAGCGAAGCCAGCGATTAAAAATTTGTCAAAGCCAAAGTCAGAGGTGAAACCTAAGCCCATCGCGCAAGCTGCTCCCAAACCACAAACCATCGAAAAGGCAGAGGCTGCTGCGAAAGCGCTGGTGCCCAAGCCGCAAGCTGATGACAAAACTCGCCTGAATGCTGGTAGAGTCACTAAACGTGTGGCATCCCCTGTTGTGAAGGGTGAGCCTTCTCTCGTCAAATATTTGCAAAGGAGAAATGACGTGTCCGATTTGTATAATCAAATTTCAAGCAATCGAAATGCTATAGATCGTTTGATGGCACGTATTCCGGGTTTTGAGGGTTATCAAGATAGACTCGCACGCCGTCAAGCAGATCGTATTTTGCGGGACTATCTCGCAGATCAGATTTCCGTGCTGATTAACCGCTTCATCGGGATTGAAAAGGATTTGCTGGAGACTGGCGGGCTGACGCTGATGACCAAGACCAGCGCCGCGAAAAGCAAAATGCAACTGTATCGTGATCGTATCAAGGCGGCGGCATTAGGCTATTCCGGTTTCTTTGAGGCGATCAAGATCGAGTCGGGAGAACTGGAAAAGCTCTACAGCTTCGACGAAGCGCAAACGCAGTATATTGACAAGTTAAGTGAGGAGGTTGAGGCTTTTGTGAACGCCGCGAAAGCTAATCAGGGCGTCACAGAAGCATTGGACGCGCTGGAAGCCACTGCTGATAAAGCCAATGAAGCATACGCGCTGCGCGAAGAAACACTGACTAATCTCGATAAAATGTTGGGTTCTAACTAATCAAAGGAGCTGTTTTCAATGCGAATTATTGATGTCATTGACCATACGACTGTCGCGCCTGATGAACTCGTGTGGCGCGAACCACAAAGCGGCAGCGGTGACTGGCGCATGGGGTCACAGGTGATCGTCGGCGAAGGACAGGCAGCCGTGTTTGTGCGCGGCGGCGAGGCGCTGGACACACTGGGACCCGGCAGACATACGCTGTCTGTCGCTAACATCCCGATTCTGGCAGGGTTGATCGGTATGGTGACGAGTGGGCGTACACCGTTTACCGCCGATTTGTACTTTATCAATCTGCGTGATATGCCGCAGGTGGGCTGGGGCACGAATCCGCCGATTGTGCTGGAAACGCCGGGGCGTGGGTTGGGCGTTGCGCTGCTGATTACGCATGGCGTGATTGACATCGGCGTGGATGAGCCAATGCGCTTCCTGAAGCAGTATGCCGTTAATCGACCCAGCCTCTATCTGAATGAGATCAAAGATCGCATTCAAAGTATGCTGCTCGGTGAGATTGCGCAGCTCATCACGAAGTCTGGGGCGCAAAGTGTGCCTGATGCCAATAAACTGCTGAGTGAATTGGAAGGCGCGATGCTGGCACAGGTCAACGAGAAATTCCAGGCACTCGGTATGCGAATCAAGGCGTTTGAAGCGAATCCGTTCACTGTCAAGAATGTCACGATTGACGAACTGCGCGATTACGTCAGCCTCGACGTATGGGAACGGGCGCGGATGAGTTCGGCGCGGGCGAATGCGATGGAAGATGCTGCCAAGAATCCCGGATTAGGCGGCGCGATGGCAGGCGCGGGACTTGGCTTCGGTGTTGGTCAGCAGTTGGGTAACGCCATGGGGGCTAATCCGCAGATGGATGCTATGCAGCGCCAGATGGAGCAGCAGCAAGCGCTGATGAACCAGATGATGCAGCAGATGATGAATCAAAATGCGCCAGCACAGCAAGTATCTCCCATCAAGCCGATTGCGAATCCTAATCCGCAGACGAAGGAAGAAATCCAAGCCCTGTTGGATAACCTTGATATGAAACTGGCGAACGGTGAAATCAGCGAGCAGGCTTACAATAAGCTCGCCGAGAAGTGGGCACAGCGCCTCAAGGATTTGGGTGTATAACAGCGGAGTTTGTGATACGACGGAGGACTTTCAGCGAATTGCTCTCAACCAAACGCTGAAAGTCCTCCGAGAAGATCTAGGAGGGCATAGCGGTGCTATGCCCCTACAGAAAAATTTGACCTTATCTAGCGAACTTTCTCGCCTAGGAAGGCGGGAAGCACAGAGCGCTGATAGAAGTTGAAGAAGCCTTCCTGATCGGGTCCAACCTGATGAATGTAGACGTGATCGCAACCCGCTTCAATGTACTTCTCAATCGCTTTTATGTGCTTTTGGGCATTGTTGCCACAGGTGATTGACTCAGCAATCGCATCTTCGGTCACATTCTTCGCCGCCTGTTCAAAGTGCGCTGGCATGGGGAGTTCCTGCGCTAGCTGACCTTCTAACGCGGCATTGGGCCAATATTTGTGTGCAATCTTGCGCGCTTTGGCTTCGCTTTCAGCCCAACATACGGTTAGCTGTCCGTATTTGGGTCGCTTGCCTTTTCCACCTTTCTCAAAAATCTTCACGATTTCGGCATCGGGTGATGTGGTGATTAAGCCATCCCCAATCCTGCCTGCCAACTCTGCTGCTTTATTGCCCGACGCGCCCAGCATAATGGGTGGCAATTCGTCAGGCAGAGTATAGAGACAAGCATTCTCTACGGTGTAGTGTTTGCCGTAGTGCGATTGTGTACCGCCCTGCCATAACAGACGGATGACTTCGACGGCTTCCTCAAGCATTTCAGCGCGCACCTGATAAGCGGGCCAGCGAGTCCCTAAGATGTGCTCATTCAGATTTTCACCGGAGCCTACACCTAGAAAGAAGCGTCCCGGCATCATAGCGGCGGTGGTCGCTGCTGCCTGTGCGATAATTGCAGGATGGGTGCGGACAAGTGACACCTGTACCAATGGATAGATTTTTGGTGACCTGTGCAATTCCGCCAAGCACTGACCAGACAAAAGGACTGTTGCCTTGCTGGTCAATCCAGGGGTGAAAGTGGTCGGATATTAAGGCAAAGGTAAAGCCAACTTCCTCGGCACGCTGTGCATTGCGAACCATGTTTGTTGGGTGATGTTCTTCAGATGAGAGGGCGTAACCAATTTGCACCATATGACCTCTGGATTCTACTTCAACAAATTTAGAGTATGAGCATCGCAGCTTCGTAAAAATCGCTGCAATCGCCAATTCACTTAATTCCTACGTATGAGAGCAGCTAGTGAAAAGGTTAACCTTATTGTAAAGGTAAAGATAACGGCTCATATGGGTCAGATGGTCGTATTGGAGTCACCAGCTTAGCCTATTCTTGAGGGATGGCTGAGCTAGACATTGCCGGGGCAAGTGTACAGTTATCAGTTGCCAGTTATCAGAAAAATACGAATCTCGATTTTCCAGTGCTTAATCCGAACTCAGGTTATCGGTGTATTGTCATTAGGTCAAGCTGATGCGAGGATTTAGCAGCGCATAGAGCATATCAGCGATGAAGTTGGCAGATAAAATCACAATGGTCGTAATCATGACCACTGCCTGAATGAGGGGTAAATCGCGGTTCTCAATCCCGAACATCAGTAAGCGTCCTAAGCCGGGATAACTGAACACGAACTCGATCACCACTAAACCACTCATGAGCCAGCCCGTGCTAGTTGCAATTGCTGTGATAGTTGGAATCAGGGCGTTACGGAGTACATGCTTAAAAATCACATCCTGATATGGCAAGCCCTTGAGAACTGCGGCACGCACGTAATCACGCTTGAGTTCTTCAATGACTCCGGCGCGGGTGAGGCGCACAAGGTATGCCATCAACACCAGTGTGGCGGCAATTGCTGGCAGCCATAAACTCGGTAGGGCTTCAGCAAAGGTCGCATTAGGCGATATGGCAGAACTGGGCGGAAACCAGCCCCAACGCAGCGCGACAATATTGATGAGAAACAGCGCGGTGACAAATTCGGGAAGGCTGACGACTGACAACGTAATAAGAGAAATCGCGGTATCTAATAATCTTCCCTCAGTCAAGCCCGCTAAGACTCCAAGCAAGATGGAGAGGGGCACAGCGATCACAACCGTCAACAAGGCTAACTGTGCTGAGTTCAAGATGCGCCGTGTCACGATTTCGCGTATATCCTGGCGCGGGGTCGAGAAGGTTAGTCCCCAATCACCTGTCGTAAAACTGGTCAACCAGCTTACGTATTGCATCGGGAGCGGCTGATCTAAGCCTAACTCGGCGCGCACCGTTGCCAAGCCTTCTTCTGTGGCGTCACGTCCCAAGAGGGCACGCGCTACATCACCGGGCAGCACGCGCGTTAGCGTGAAAATCAGTGCCGAAGTGAGCAAGAGGGCGAAGATAAAAAAGATGAGCCGCCTGAGCAAGAACCTAGCCATGTGCTTTCCTCTTGGGGGTAAGCGTCGTCGATTGCAATTCGCTGAGTTCGGCTAACGGGATGTGACAGCGGATAAAATGTCCGTCGCCATCGTCTTGCCAAGGGGGTGCTTGTTGTTCGCA
>CALMZT010000125.1 GCA_937870805.1 uncultured Chloroflexota bacterium | reverse complement strand
CATCGGTAAACCTGCCTCTTTCAGTTCATCATAAGCGGAGTCAAATTCATCGCGTGCGATGCTGATAGGGTCGGTTGGCTTGGGATTAGGGTCATAAGGAATACGGAAAAAATCAGCGATATGGCGCAGCGCGAGGTAGCCCGCGCGAATGCACAGTTCACGTTCCGGCGCCCGCGCGACATCTATGCTTGATGTCATGAGCGCGGCAGCATCTAACACCGCGCCCGCCGCTGTCACCCATGAATGGTCCGGCGTGGGCGAACGGAAAAACACCAGCGCCGCCAGCGAGGTATGCGTTTCTTCGAGTTCGGCGAACCACGCTTCCCACTGTATCCATAAATCCTTGAGACTATCCAAGCCACGAATACGATACGCGCGCTTGAGCAGCTCGATGGCAGAGGGCGGCGAACCTGCGCGCACTTCCAGGAGATTCACCGCAAGTTCCCGCTTGGAAAAGGTGGCATACATTGTCGGCAGATAACCGATCAACAGCGCCATCAACAGCAGCCCTAGCACCGCTTCAGAGAAGGCAACCAGCGTCGTGAGCAAATCGGGTGGCGCGACGATGCCTAATGTGAGCAGCGATGACCCACTGAGGCGCATGGCGTCGCTCAGCGGCGTGAAACCAAGCGCAACGTAAATCAGCGTATAACCGACCCAGACGCACACCATCCACACGACAGGTATTGAGATCAACGCTGTGGGCGCGAACATCGCCATCAAGCGGTCCTGGTCTTCGTAGGTCGTGGCTTTACGCCGTCTAAACGTAAAGATGTCGCCGATGCGCAAAAAGACCTGGCGTGTTAGCCAGACGTTGGCGCTGCGCGGCATGACAAAGGTCTTGACCGCCGAAATCAGCGTGCCGATGACGATATAAACACCAATAGGAAACAGCGCGACTCGCAGGAGATTGTAGAGGAAGTCAGGCATGTCATCATCGGTCAATAATGGGCAGTGTGCGTTTATTATACACAAAACGCAGCGCTGCTGATGTGTGAGAGCAAATGGTATGCGAAGGCTGGTACGTTACGCGCTATAATGCAAATTGTGGGGAATGTCCGTCTGTTTTGCAGATGGGGATTCTGCACCCGTTTCGAGATGCAGCCAGCCGTCGTCTTATTCTGGCTACATCTCAGGAAACAACTTAGGAAGGCTCTTTTAATATAACTTAGCATTGTCCTAAAAAACGGCACGATTCCGTAACTTGCGATGTCATTTTCGTAACCCCACCGCCAGCGCGCGCGTGATCTGTTCGATATGATTGTTACCATGCCAGGCGTAGGTTTGTGCAATGTCCTCGACGACCTGTTCACCCGCTTCAGGATGCGTCAGCGGGCGCGTCCACTGTTCATCACTGAGACTGCTCAGAAGCGCAACGAAATGGATATGAAGTCCTTTCAGAATCAACAGTGAGCTTTCGATAGGCAGCTTGTAATCTGCAAGTTGCGCCCATTTCTCCTGATCGTAAGTTTTAATGGTCGGATGATCTTCTGTAAGCGGTAGTTTCATGCGCGCCATCGCGTTCAGGTGCGAATCGACCAGATGATGCACAATCTGGCGCACGCTCCACTCATTCGGTCCTTCGCGCATCTCTAACTGATCTTCAGTCAGTGGCGTCACCAGCGCTTCAAGCTCGGCGGGAAACGCGCCCATCTGCTCGATATATGCCTGACGTTGTGCTGTGGTCATGGGGTTTGCTCCTGAATGTGAGTAGTTCTGTCATCGTAGAATCGTTTCCGGTGCGCTGCGCTGTCCAGATGAGTCCAACTCTGCGCTAAAATAGCGCGCGTTCAGAGGTAAGAGAGTGTTCGTAAACAAACATTACACCGTCAAGTTGCTGTTTAACTCCTCTCTAAATCTCGTCGCTTCGCTTACACGCCAGCGGAGAGAGACTTAAAATCGCGGGCGTCCCTGTCTTTCTTCCCTTTCTCTGTTTGCGCGGAAAGGGTAAGGGATAGGAATTAGACAAGATAAGTGATTTTCATCGTTACGAACACTTTCTAATGATTAAGGAAGCCATATGCTCAAAGGACAACGAGTCACGTTACGCGCCATCACCCGCGCCGATTTGCCACGTTTGTTAGAGTTCAACAACGATGTCGAAGTCGAATTGGCGGGCGGCGGTGATCCACCCATGCCGCAATCTCTGTCGCGCCTTGAAGCGGAGTTCGATCAAAGTGCGGCGCAGGGCGGACGTGATGGCGGAGGTTTCGCCATTGAAGTCGATGGCAGGTTCATCGGGCAGTGCGCGCTTTTTAACTTTGACAACACTGCCCATGCGTGCGAACTTGGCATCACGATTGGCGATAAAGATTATTGGGGAAAGGGCTATGGACGTGAAACCATCAGTCTGCTGCTGGATTATGCCTTTCGTCTGCGCAACTTTCACAAAGTCTGGCTGCGCGTCCACGCGAAGAACGAACGCGGCTGCCGTGCGCGCGTGCGGCTTTGTCGAAGAAGGACGCTTGCGCGCACACGTATGGAGCAGCGGCAGCTACGATGATCTGATTTACATGGGCGTGCTGCGCGACGAATGGTTACTACGCACGCCCTAACGTCTTGTTGATCTGCGCGATGTGGCTGTCGCCGTGTCCTGCGTAGAGCGCCGCAAGTTGTTCTACATTGATTTCGCCGCGTGTGGGGTGTATCGCCGTGCGCTGCCACTGTGCTTCGTCCAGCGAATCCAGCAGCACAGCGATACGATGATGGATGCCGCGTATAATCCCCAGCGAGTCATCCAGCGGCAGCTTGTAGTCGTCGGTTTCGGCAAAAACATCCTGTTTCCAGGGCACAAAGCTGGGCTTGTCTTCAAACAGCGTCATCTTAAACAGCAGCAGCGCGCGGGTGTGCGCGTCAGCAACGTGATGCACAATCTGGCGTGTGCTCCATTCGTCAGCCGTGATGCGATTGTCTAACTCGCCTTCACCGATGGTCGCCAGCAGTTCGTCTAACTGCGCCGGATAATTGCGGATTCTATCGACATAGGCTTGCTGTTGGGCGTTGGGCATGTTTCCTCCTTAGAAAGCAATGACTTGAAAGCAATGAGCAATGTGAAAAACTCTGCGTGAAACTGCTTTCTCAGCGATGGCACGTAAAGGCAAGATACGGCTCAGCTTTTCTCGCCCTTACTCATTGCTCATTGCTCGTTACTCATTGCTCCAATTGTAGCGCGTTACGCCGCCACACGCAGATAATATGCCCAATAGCCCTGCCATTTGCCATAGGTCACCGCGAGTTGTTGAATATCCCCGCCGCCGTAAAATTTCTGTACCGCTTGCGAGAGGCGCTGATCGTCTTTGGGGATGCGCTCCATGTGTCCCAAGCCGCGCAGCAGCACAAAACTTGAACTCCACGCACCAATGCCTTTGATCTTGCGCAGCCAGCCTTCTACCGCATCATAATCTGCTTCGCGCAGCCACATCTCATCGACGTTAGCAAAGGCGTGTGCCGCCGACATCAAACATTCGGTTTTGCGTTCGTTGCGCACGATCACATTGAGAGCGTCTTCGCCAATCGCCAAAAATTGAAGGGCTTCAGGATACGCTCGATACACCATGCCATCGACTTCTAACGAACTACCTAACTGTTCAGCAAGCGCATCTTTTACTTTACGCGCGACGTTCATGTACGTGCGCTGTGAAAGAATTGCCCAACAGGCGTTTTCAAAAGGCGTGGCGAACTTCACCTGATGCAGCCCGTATAAGCGCTCTAAAATGGGCGCGAACTGTGGATCATCCTGCCCAATGGCGTAGAAGGCGCGCAAATCATCGTCGAGGCTCAGGTAGAAACTCAGACGATCTAATGCCTCGTGGCTTTCGTCGTCGGTGAGTGGGGCTTCCGTATAGAAAGTATAAGCAACTTGCGGTTGTTCAATCGTGCCGCGTGAAGTCACTTTGGCGACCACAGCACGCCCATTGATCGGCAGCGCTTTGATGCAGGCGTTTCCGTCTGTCGTTTGTTCGCCGCGTCCGGGCATAAACATCCCCAGAAATTTGAGCGTCTGCGAAAAGTCGAAGGGCGCTGTTGGGTTCAGCGTACCGTTGATTGTCGAAAGCGTCATCTGTTCATCCTCGCTGTTGACGGTTGATGGCTTTATTGTAAAGCCTTGCCGTGACAGCATTCTGTCAGTAACAAACCTTAGCATCTCATGAATTCGGCGTGAATTTGAAAATTTGCAAAGGAATAGTTAATTTTTGGTTTATTGCTAATTCACCCCAAAAGCCACTACAATCGTTACTATCCTTGAAGCCGTTTACGTTGGAGCATTTGTGTCGACCCTCCAAAAACAATTGGGTGATGTAGCCATCTATGAACTTACGCGGGATGACTGGCGGCGCATGAAGGCAATGATCGATGTCTTCACTCAATTGATGCCTGAATATTCACACTATGTTTCGCGTTTAGAAGAATCCACCGCCAGGACCGGACCTGACCACGCCGACCATCTGTATCACGTCTGGTTGATCGAAATCGAGAAGCGTCCGGCGGTCATAGCAGCGTTTGAATACGTGCGCCGCTGGGATGTAGGCTTGGGCATGGACATCGCCATCTTCCCCACCTTCCGCCAGTATACTTTGCCCGATGGTCGTAATATCGCGCACGCGGTCCTGGAGGCAATGGTGGAAGTGCTGCAATATGACGCGCAGAAATATGGGCAGCGACAGTATATCCCGATGGGCGGCGAGGTCAAATACCCTCGTCTACTGGAGCGTTTTCAATCGTATGGTTTCATCAAACTGCTGGTCGATTATTGGGAACCACCCGACATCAGTGGCAAACATGACGTTAAGCGTTTTTTGGGAACGCCAGAGGAAATCGAAGAATTAAAAGGACTCAATTATCAACGAATGAATCTGGGCATCTTCGTGCCCAAAGACTCGGATATTGACATTGACGATCCCGATATGTGGGGGCGCGTCGTGCGCGCATTCCACATCGCGCATTATAATTTGCAGGAAGACAGCCGCGCGCTGCAAATTGCGCTGCACTCCATTATCCATCTGCAACATCACCTGGTAGAGACTCGTCGCGCGCTGCAAATCCCGCTGACCACATTCAATCAGGTATACCCATCAAATTTCTAGAGAGGAATTGGGGGATGACTCAAACTACTACTTCTAATAGAGCTTTTTCGGGTTTTGATTTCGTAGCCATTGTTTGCGCTGTGCTCATTCTGGCGGCATTTTTCTTTATGCCCTGGCTCGGTGTGCCTGACAGCACATCATTCTCTTTTGGCTTCTTTCAACTGCCTGATTTCCAGTTCGAGGGAAATCCCCTGTTTCGGCAGGGTCTGCCCGCTGTTGCCCTCGTGCCGATTGCGGCGGTGTTCGCGCTGGTCGTCGCGTTTCGAGGCACAGCCACCGAAAATCCGAATCGCTATAAGGCAGCGGGTTTCGTGATCGCAGGCTTGCTTGTGCTGCTGTTCTTTAACGGTTTCTTCCTGCTGCTTTTGGGAAAACAACTGCAAGTTGCCGGGCAGTTGGTCAGCGATGGCGCGGTATACGGTTACGGCTTCTGGGTCGCGCTGCTGGCAGGCGTCGGGTTGATCTTCCAATTGTTTCGCCTGCTGGAAGGTCTGCGCGGTAAGCTCGTGATCGGCTTCACGCTGGTGTTTACGGGTGTCTTCGCGCTTGCCTATTTCTGGTTCTACCAATTCGCTTACACCGCCGCGCTTGACCGTCTGGTCACGGATATGAGCACGACACTTGATGGCTTGGTCTCAGGTGTGGACGGGGACGCTGTAGAAAGTTTGCTGGCAGAAGTTCCGGGGACGCCTGACGTTTACCCGACGGATCAGCGCTATTGGGATCATGTGGCGTGGTTCGGTACGGTGGCGGACATTGAATCACGCGCCATCGCTTATTCCTACGCTTATGCTCCCGGCTCAACAGACTCAATCATTTGGGTGGGCAGCGTGGGCGCAGTGATGTTTGACCCACCTGTGGGTGTACAGTTCAAACAGGTGGAGGATGCCTGCCCCGATTGTAAGCTGGACGACAATCTGGCAACGTTGGCAACTGGACAGCAGCAGATTTCTACTGAGATTTACAGTGATGGCTTCGGCTCATGGATTACAGGTAACGCCCCCTTCTTTGACTCGGAGGGCAATCTCGTCGGCGCAGTAGGCTTGGATTTTGAAGCCAGCTCGGTGTTGCAAGTGCAGCAGAACATTTTGAACAGTATCCTGCTGTCCTTTGAACTCGCCTATCTGGTGCTGTTTGGCTTGGTGTTTGTCGTCGCTGGCGCGTTGACCGACCCGCTGCGTAAGCTGGCGTACAATGCCAAACTCGTCGGTGAAGGGCAGTACGAAAAAGCCCACTTCGAGGATTTGAAACCCTTGGCAGGCTGGCGTGATGAAATTGACTCGCTGCGCGTGATCTTCGCGGATATGGCGCAAAAGGTCTATAAACGTGAAGAGAGCCTCAAGCAGCAGGTCAAAGAATTGAAGATCGAAATCGATCAGGTCAAAGCCAAGCAGCAGATCAAAGAAATTGTCGAGACTGAATTCTTTGAAAGCATTGCCTCCAAAGCCAAGGACATCCGCGCCCGACAGCCGCGCACCGGTACGCCGAATTCCTCGACCTAAATCGTCAATCTCAACGGTAGACGAACAAGGGGCTTAAGCCCCTTGTTTGTTCACAACCACTATCAAAACTTCCGTAAACATTTTTGACAACCTGCTTTAAAGATGGGTAATGTAGGGGCACGCAAGACGCCCTCCCTCAACTATCGCTTCGCCAGCGAAGGAAAAGATTTGTGATCAGACGCTTATTGAATGTACATCCCGGCGAATTACGCTTGATGATTACGCTTGGGTTTTTGCTGTTCGGCAACTCGTTCGCGCTTGAAGTCTCAGAAGTCGTGGGCACAAGCGGCTTCTTAAGTCAGGTGAGCGTGCCGAACATCCTGATCGTGTGGATTATCGACATGAGCCTGATTATCGTGTCTGCCGGGTTGCAATCGCTGGTGGTAGACCGCTTCAACCGCATTCAGTT
>CALMZT010000124.1 GCA_937870805.1 uncultured Chloroflexota bacterium | reverse complement strand
GCTTGATGTCGCACTGTCCGACTACCGCCGTCACGCTACCGGGTTTTGTCTCTACACGCCCAACGGTGCAGACGCCGCCGTTGCGCTTGCCGATTTCACGCACTTCAAGATGCAGCTTAGACGCTGCGCCTAACGCATCACGGCGCTGATCCATCGGCGTTGAACCCGCGTGCGCCGACTGTCCCACGAAACGAATGGCGTGCCGTTCCACGCCGAACGTGCCAAGCACAACCCCTAACGGCAGGTTCATACTTTCCAGCACGGGACCCTGTTCGATGTGCAGTTCCAGATAGGCTCTGGCATTCTTCAACTGCTTGTGCGACTCTTTGGCGTGATCTAAATCAATGTCGTAATCGCCAATCGCATCCACGAGCTTGATGCCCTGCTTATCAACCAGATTGCGCAGGTCGTCGGGGTTCATCGTGCCGGAACTGGCGCTAGAACCGAACAAACTGCGCCCAAAGCGCGCGCCTTCCTCGTCTGCCCAATCAACGAGACGCACCGTGACAGGAGGTGTACCTTCGCTGGCAATGCGCCGCAGCACTTCCAAGCCCGCGACGACGTTTAAGCAGCCATCGAGCCAGCCGCCGTTGGGCACAGAGTCGATGTGCCCACCCATCAGCACTTCTTTGTCTGATGTGCCGCGCAGGGTCGCCCACACGTTGCCTGCCTCATCTGTTTCAATTTCTACCGGAAGTTGCTCTAGCTTCTCACGCATCCACGCCCGCGCTTTTGCCCACGTCTCGGTGAAGGCGACACGCTGCGCGCCGTCCTCATTGCCTGTGAGGGCGCGCAGTTCTTTAAGTTCGTCAATGGTGCGCTGTGGCTGAAGTGAATTTTGAATAACCATCGTTTTTTCCTGCAATAAAAGTTTTTAGCAAACTGTGCCACAATAGAGATTACATAGGCACAGCGAGATCGTCAACTAATTTGCAGAGGGTTATGATGCAGCGGAAATGTCAGCGTCGCGGTTGTGCCCTGCCCTGCTGTCGATTCGGTGTGCAGCGTGCCGCCGATGAGCGCGAGCATGGTGCTGTGCAGCAGCAAACCGCCGCCGCTGCCTTTGGGTGTTTCTGGCTGCTCAAGCGTGGGCTGAATGCCGATACCGTTATCGTGAATTTGGATGCGAATCTCGTCGCTGTGCTGAAATTGAATATCGAGCGACAATGGATAGCGTGAATCGCCGCCGCGTCCATGCACCGCCGCGTTACGAATGAGTTCCCGCACCGCGCCTAACACAATTTCCTCAGCCAATCCATCGACAGTAGGCAAATCATCACAGGTTTTCCAGGTGATCGTTTGGAATTCCTGCGCAAATTCACGCTCGACCAATTGGCGCACCGCTTCAATCAGATTGCCATTCGCAGATGGGGCGCTGGCTTGCGCGCTGTGAATGAGGTCTGAGACCTGACGATGCACATCCATCAAGGCGCTGATGGCATTTTTCGCAGCGGGGTTGTCACTGGAAACGCCATTAAGATACAACACTGCCGTATGCAGCGCGGGC
>CALMZT010000123.1 GCA_937870805.1 uncultured Chloroflexota bacterium | reverse complement strand
CAATGTCGATCACCAAAATCGTGGTCATACATTCACCTCTGCGCAAGATGATAGCGAACGCAGCATCTTTTGTCGCCTGATTGATGAGACGGTACAATTGCTGAGGCAGTCTAGGGAATCGCGACCCGAAGAGTGTGATTTCTTCCTCACACCTGACTGCCAAACGATGAGGAAGATAGGCATTTAGGAAGAGTGCCAAAATGGAACAGATCGAAAAATGCTGCACTAAATGCGGCGAAATAAAGCTGTTGAGTGAGTTTCACCGCGAACGTAAAGGGAAATATGGTCACGGAAGCGTCTGTAAAAAATGCCGCTCGCGTGCCAAACCAAAGCCAGCAGTTCCTGAAGGTTACAAAATTTGTCGCATCTGCGATGGGATTTTTCCCGCAACGCTTGAATATTTCAAGAAGGATGCTCGTCTGAAATGCGGATTAGCCAACATTTGCAAACCTTGCGCGGCGAGTTATACGCGGGAATATTATGGAGATCATATTGAGGAAAGACGAGAATACAGCCGCAAGCGATATTGGCTAAATCCAGATTATCATAAAGGGCAAAGCAAAATTTGGTATCAAAACAATAAACCGAGACATCGAGCAAAATCAAAAGAATGGTACGAAGATAATCGGGAATATGCCCGTGCATTGGATAAGCAGCGCTACCTTGCTAATCGTGAAAACGAACTTCAAAAGCGAAAAGAATGGCGTATCAACAATTATGACGAATATCGCGCCTACAACGAACAATGGGCAAAAGATAATCCCGAAAAAGTCAAAGCGAGCAGCAAAGCCGCCGATAGTCGCCGCCGTGCGCGCAAACGTAATCTCCCCGATGACTTCACCCTACAGGATTGGGAGTTAGGAGTTGAATATTGGGGTAGAAAATGTGCCATTTGCGGGCGACCTCCTGATGACGATCTCGCTTTAGCAGCCGATCACTGGATACCTCTCAAAGATCCGAAATGTCCCGGAACAGTAGTGACAAATATGGTTCCGCTGTGCGATGGGAAAACAGGCTGTAACACCCGCAAACACGCCCGTGATGCCGTCACATGGCTCGTTGAAAAACTGGGGGATGAAGCTGCAAGGCACAAACTCGCGGAAATTGAAGCCTTCTTTGAGTACATGAAGCTGACACGTTCTGAAGGAAAAACCACCCTATAGATTGGGGGTTTTCTAACCCAATTTGAACCTATTTGCCCTAGAACAAATGCGCCTAAGTATGGTATAATTTTCGTTACGAACATCAGGTTCAGGCAAGGTTCACAACACTTTCTCCTTAACGAGCGATGTGAGTGTACGCTTGTGATTAACAGTTAGGTTGCGAAAGTTCAATAAGGAGTATCAGAAATGAGCTACCAGCAGTGCATCATCATTGGCAATCTGGGTAAAAATCCTGAATTGCGTTATCTACAAAATGGGCGGGCGGTTTGCTCGTTCTCCGTTGCCGTAACCGAGCGCTGGACAGACCGTACTTCAAATGAGAAGCGCGAAAAAACAACGTGGTTCTCCGTTTCAGCCTGGGGACCCCTGGGTGAGACTTGCAATCAGTATCTCACCAAAGGTCGTCAGGTCATGATTATCGGTACCGTGAGCGCGCGTGCCTACACTGACAAGGCTGGACAGCCTGCCGCTTCACTGGATATAACGGCTACTGATGTTCGCTTCCTCGGTGGACAAGGCAGTGACGGACAAAATGGTGAACGTAGTGCTGAATTCGGCGGCGGACAACCCCCCAGCGACCTCAGCGACATTCCCTTCTAGTGCTACCACCGGCGCATCCTCTCAGGTGCGCCTTTTTATTTCACCCCTTTTTCACCACCTGCTGATAGTAATCACAGAGTTCCTTCAACGGACACTTCGGGCATTTCGGCGCGTTGAACGTACAAATCCGCTGCCCGTGTTTCAACATGGCAATATGAAAATTGAACAGCACATGCGGATCAGGCGGCAGCAGTTCCAGCAGGGCATCATGCGCCGCCTCCGCGCTCATCTTCGCGGGAATCAATCCCAGCCGCCCGCTGACACGATGCACATGCGTATCGACGGGAATGATCGGCCTGGCGAAGCAGAACAGCAGCACCAGCGACGCCGTTTTGATGCCCACGCCCGGCAGCGCTGTCAGCCAGCTAAAGCCCTCTTCGACAGGCAAATCCCGCAAAAAGTCGATGTTCGGCTCGCCGCGTTCCTCGATAATCTTTGACAGCGCTTTTTTGATATTTGGCGCTTTTGCTTCGGGGAACGTTGCCGGGGTAATTGCCTCTGCCAGCTTATCGACAGGCGCATCCCGAATCGCTTCCCACGAGCCAAAGTGCTGCCACATGCGTTCATAAGCCTGCGCTTCGTTCGCCTGCGTCGTGCGGTGCGACAGCATCGTCGAGATCAACTCATGCATCGGTTCACGGCGCGGCTTCAGCGGAATTTCGCCATAAGTCTTCAGCAGAATGGCGTATACTGCCATCGCCTTCTCGCTCAAGGAAGCCATCTCGTTCCCTCCAACTCATCCCTACGCAATTCATACTGCTCATTTTACCGCGTGCTTTATCAGAGCTTCATATCATCTCTACTACCTTGCTCATCTCTATCTTCCTCTCTCGCTGTCCCGCGTTGTACCCAACGCGACGTCTCGGTGATGACTCGCGTATTGCTGACCGCTGATGGCTATTCTGGTTGTGGAGATGTCTGAGAACCTGTCTGAAAATTCAATTTCTAACCGCAAAGGCGCAAAGGGAAGAAAGAGCAATTGAACCACCGAGACACCGAGAAAAGAGGCGAAAAATCTCCTTCAGTAGACATTACATTTTGGATTATCAGACACATTCTGAATCTCTGTGGCTGAAATTGGGGACAGCAGATGCCGACGCGCTGTGTGAGGCGCTGGCGCGTTCTCTCTGGCGCGTAAGCCTTCTTCGCATCCTCTCTGTATATACTCCTGGTGACCTTGGCGGCTTGGCGGTTCACAGTATTCCCACGTTTTCCCTACGTTAGGGGATCTTCGCATTTCGTAACATCAGTCACACAAAATCTCATGTTACAATAACGCTGTCGAGAATTGCGATGGTAGTCTATGCTACAGCTTAATCTGACCTTGACTGATGAACAGGTGAATGCCTTACAAACAGCCGCCGCAGCGCATGGGGTTACACTGACGACAATCGCGCAACAAGCGATTGAGGAATATGTGCGCAAATTGGAACGTCAGGCGGAATTACAACGTCCACAGTATAGCTTATCGCTGCCTAAAGATGAGCGTGACCGTCTGATGGCAGAGGCTGCTGCTGCCGCTGAAGATGAATATCGTAACAACCCTGAACTCACTGCTTTCGAGGCGAACGAAGTCTACGATTACGACTTCTAAATGGGCGCGGGACGACACATTGGTCGTCCCCTACGAGTGTGAATTCTGAATTAGGGTCTACTTTCATAGTGAAATCCATCTCTACGATGTGTGTGTTGGTAATAAGCCATAAGAGTGTCGTTATGAAACGTTTGCTTTCCCTGCTGGTATTGGTAGTTCCCCTTGTCCTCCTTTCTCTCGTGATGCCTGCCGCTGCGCAGGATACGAGCTTGCTGCACATCGATGTGGTCGCGGGCTTCGATGGACGTTATCGCGGCAATATGTGGATGCCGCTGATGCTGCGCGTGCGCAACGACGGCGATGACGTGAGTGGTCGTCTGGTCGTGCGTCCCGAAACATCGGGCAGCGTGGTCGATAACACGTTTAGCACGGCGATTGATCTGCCTTCGGGGTCGCGCAAGTCCACGCAGTTGTTCATCATCCCCAGCGGCTACGGGTCGCAGGTGCGTGTGGAACTCATCAGCAACGACGGCGTGGTGCTGTCGTCGTCGAACCAGCGCATTCAGGGGATGCAGACGCTGGATATGCTGTACGTGGTCATCACGGCGTCAGCCAGCGGCTCCGTCGATATGACGGGCGTGAAGATGAACGGCTATGATGCGTTTCAGGCGAACTGGAGCGTCGAAAATATCCCGGCGCATGGCGCGGCGCTGCAAGCAGTCGATCTGATGCTGTTCAGCGACATCGACAGCGGCACACTTACGGCGGAACAGCGCGCGGCGATTGACCAATGGGTGGCGAACGGCGGGCATCTGGTGGTCACAGGCGGCGCGAACTGGCAAGCCACCGCCGCCGGATTTGACGGTTTACTGCCCTTCACGCCGACCAGCAGCGCTTCGATTGGCGGCTTACCGGAACTGGCGCGCTGGACGATGAGCGGCGACGGCAGCACAGCCGATGAGACTGTAGCGCTGGCAGACGCACAGGCGGCATTAAATACGCAGACGCTGGTTTCCACAGGCACGGTGAATGGCGACGCGCAGGTGTTGATCGAAACGGGCAGCACTGCGCCCGCGACGCCGTTACTGGTGCGGCGCAGTTATGGCAGCGGCGTGATCGATTACCTGTCGGCTGACCCGAATACGCTGCCGTTACGTGGCTGGCGCGGCTTAGGCGGCTTGTGGTTTACGCTGATGAGCAGCCGTGAACCGCTGCCATCGTGGGGACGCAGCTTCACCAATTGGGCAAGCGCCGAGTCAGCGACGGAGATCCTTCCCGGCTTCAATCTACTGCCGGATACGTTTGCGCTGTGCGGCTTTCTGGCGCTGTACATTGCCCTGATTGGTCCGCTGAACTACTTCATTTTGAACCGCCTGAACCGCCGCGAATATGCGTGGTTCAGCATCCCCGCGCTGATTTTAATCTTCAGCGTCGTGGCGTGGGTAACGGGCTTCAACCTGCGCGGCACGGACGTAACGCTCAACCGCATGAACATTATCCAGACGTGGCCCGACGTGGAATACGCGCAAGTCGATGGGCTTGTCGGATTGCTTGCGCCGAGACGCGCCAATTACACCGTTGCGCTGTCAGATAACGCGATGCTGCGTACCATACCGGCATCCTCTGGAACTGGACCGTTTGGTGGCGCTCTTGCCGGTCCAGATATCCAGCAGGGCAGTGTCTTCCAGGCGGCAAGTTTCCCCGTTGATGCCAGCTTCATCGCTGGATTCAATACGAGTGGTACCATCGCGCGCCCGGACATCGGTGGGCAGGCGTCGCTGGCATATGAGGGTGAAACGCGGCAAAGTGTGCGCGGCGCGGTGAGCAACAACAGCGAATGGACGCTGATTGAACCTGTGATCTTAGCGCGCGGCACCGCGCAGCGCTTGAACAACGCGCTCTCGCCGGGTGATACGGTGCCCTTCTCGTTCACCTTGACGAATGAAGGCGTGCCTTCGCCAGCGCGTGTCGATATCACCCCGCGCACACCGTACTACTATTCATCCTATGATTACGTCAACACCGAGCAGTCGATTATGCAGATTCTCGGCGATGAGGTGTATAACGCCACAGCACCCTACTACTATGGCTACGGCAGCTTCTATAACAATCCGAATGATCCGAACTGGCAGTCAAATACACGGCGGCGGGCGTTCCTGTCGGCGTTCCTGTCAGATTACTTCGCTTCGACGGGACGCGCTGATCGGGTGTATCTCGTGGGCTGGGTCGAAAACTCACCGACGCCGCTGGATGTGCCGGGCGTGACGTGGCGCGCGCAAGATTTGTCGCTGTTTATCGCTGAACTGGACATTGACGTGACGCCGCCAACACAGCGCGTCACCATACGCGCAGACCGCTTTACGTGGGCGGTGCGGCAGCGCAACAATATCAATACGATTGGTCCTTATAACCTGTCGATGTACTCGGATGGCGAGATCATCTTCCGCTATACACCGCTGCCTGACGCGGTGTTGTCGAACGTCGAACGGCTCAGCCTTTTCGTGGACAGCGACCAGATCAGCGGCGGCATCTCGCTGCAATTGTGGAACTGGGATGAAGGGCGCTGGGAAGATGTAGAGGTGACGCGGGCAGAGTTTGGCATTCGCAGCCCGGCACGCTTCCTGGGACCGCAGAATGCCGTCGAAATCCGCATCTTCCGCCAGCCGCAGGATTTGAGCCTGAATATTCGCTCGTTGTGGATAGAACAGCGCGGGACGTTTGAATGAGTGACTTGATTATCCGTGAGCCGCTTGCCAGCCGTATTCGTGAGATCGCGCGCCGTGAAAACCGCGCGCCAGAGGAAATTGTCGCCGAGCGCTTTTCTGAGGAATTGTGGGATGCGATTGATAATCCCCCGCCGCGCCCGCGTGAAAGTCTGACGGACGATGATATTGAAGTGCCCGATTTTATGCAGGATAAAGAAGCCTATCGTAAGGCTGCACGCGCGATACGACCAAAACTGTACCGTATCGCACGACGCTATTGGGAAAAGGTCGGCGATCACGAAAAGTTAGCGCTGACTGATGAGCAGCTTGATAAAACCTTCTGGTTGATTGACCATGAAGGTATACCGCGTTTCAAATCAGAAAAAGGTACGATTCAACTACCACATGATCCAATGGAAGATATTATCGGTACTCTTGATACAGAATTGACTGATTTGTCTACGACAGTGCGTGAGTCTGTAGCCGAATATTATCGGAAAAAGTATGGCGATTCTGATTGACACAAATGTATTCGTGGCATTAGGCGTACCTCATGATCCAAATCACGCGAATGCAGTATTTGCTATGCGGGAATTGGTAGACTTGCGTGTGATTCCTGTTTCAGTTTTGCCAGAGATGTTCTATATGCTAACTGTTCGTATGGGATACAAAGCAGCGGCAAATATGTTTAGCCGTGTGCGTTCTGGCGCATTCAATATCGAAACGCTGACGACTGAGGATATGGCGCGGATGCAGGAGATCATCGAACAATACACGGATAACATGTTTGACTTTGTAGATTTGTCGATTATGGCAATGTCTGAACGATTGAATATCACCGAAATATATACCTTTGATCGTAGAGATTTTAGAGTGTTCCGTCCCAAACATTGTGCCTATTTTGAGCTGCTGCCATAAATGGAGTCCCTCGAATGAGAATTAGGCTTCGCGTAGCGTTTATCTTCTGTTCACTTCTGCTGCTAGGCATAGGCATTCATGCGCTGGCGCAGGACAACGGTGATGTGCTGCTGGAAGATGATTTCGAGGACAGCAAGCAGCTGCGTGACTGGATGTGGAGCGAGGATGACCACGATTTCGTGCGCGTGGCGACTGACGGCGAAAACCGCGTGCTGCGCTTGATTGGCGGCGAAGAGGGTGCAGACCTGTACAGCGACGACAGCGAAGATTGGGAAAACTATGCGCTGGAACTGCGCTTCAAAATCGTGACGCCGACGGACACTGACGGCTACGATCTTGTGCTCGTGGTGCGCGATGATCTGGATAATCTAGCCAGCGCGGGGGCGATCATCGCCAGCGACAGCAGCGAAGCCGTGATCGCCACCTATTTTGATGAGCAGTATCAGGAGTTCGACAACGCTGATTACGAGTTCAACATCGACGAATGGTATGCGGTGCGTTTTGCGGTGCGTGGGGAACAGCTTGAGCTAACCATCAACGGTGAGGTCGTCGCAGCAACGGACACCGATGAACAGGGGGAACGCGGTGGCGTCGGCTTAGTGGCAGGTATCAACGCTGTGATTCTATTCGATGACGTGCGTGTGACGGCGTTGTCGGTTCAGAATCAGATTGCGGCGGAGTTTGGCGACGATATTGGCGCGCTGATTGACAGTAGCCGTGACAATACCCCCGAAGTCGTGGCGACAGCGGAAGTGGTGGTCAATACCGCGAATCTGCGCGGCGGTCCCAGCACCGATTTTGATGTGGTCGGCACGGCACGGCGCGGCGATACCTTTGACATCATCGCGCAGACGGGCGTGGGCGACGACGTGTGGTATTTGATTGATGACGAGGAAACGTGGATTTTTTCGGGCGTGGTGACGATTGATCCAGAGGACGCCGAGATTCCCGACGTGGAGGATATTGAACCGTAGGGAAAGTTATCAGTTATCAGTTTTTAGTTCGATGCGAGGATTGGCTACTTGTGTTCACTAGGGTAGGCATTTAATGCAAGTAAATTGAGTGTTCACCATGACCTCACCCTACATCCCTCTCCCTTGCGGGGACTTGACTGTCAATGAGCTTGTGTGGCGGGAGAGGGACTTGGGACGCGCGTTGTCGAGCGTTTGAGCATCAAAATAGGCTTAAGGGGGGGTGTTTTGAACGGGTCGTTGAGGCAAGCATGAAAGCCTACTTTTGTGAACTATCGTCAGTGAGAATGCGTAAGTAACTGTGAAGGCTGTGATTTTGGGGTTTGTCTTATTCTCAATTGCCACGATACCGACGCCAGAGCAGCAGGAAGTCTGGCAGCCAACGCCGGGCACAACATGGCAGTGGCAGCTCAGCGGTGAGGTCAATACGTCGTGGGATGTGGAGATGTATGACATTGATTTAGCCAGCACACCGCAGGAAATCATCGATAGCCTGCATGAAGATGGGCGCATCGTCATCTGTTACTTCAGCGCCGGGACATGGGAAGAATTCCGTGACGACGCCGAGCACTTTCCAGAGGAAATTCTTGGCGAACCACTCGACGATTTCCCTGACGAACGCTGGCTGGACATCCGCGAAATTGACCTGCTGGAACCGATCATGAGCGCACGGCTGGATTTAGCCGTCGAAAAAGGCTGTGATGGCGTTGAACCCGATAACGTGGATGGCTATGCCAACGATACGGGATTCGATCTGCATTACGATGACCAGCTTGACTACAACCGCTGGCTGGCGGGACAAGCGCATGAGCGTGGGCTGTCGGTTGGGCTGAAAAATGATCTTGAGCAAATCGAAGACCTTGTGGATGACTTTGATTGGGCGCTCAACGAACAGTGTTTCCAGTATGACGAGTGTGATTTGCTGCTGCCGTTCATCGAAGCTGACAAAGCGGTTTTCGGCGTAGAATATGAGGGTGAGCCTGATGTTTACTGCCCATGGGCGCTTGAAATGGGCTTCTCATGGTTAAGCAAAACGCTGGAACTGGGAGATGAGCCGCCGCGTGTTCATTGGAGTCCGCGTGAGAAAAGCGATACAATACAGCTATCCGGCTGTACCGGAAATGCAGAAACGGGAGTGAAGACTGTGACAGATCTCATTATCGAAACGAAAGATCTGGTAAAGAAATACGGCAAGTTCACGGCGGTCAATGGGCTGTCGCTGCAAGTGCCGCCGGGTTCGATCTACGGTTTCGTCGGTCCCAACGGCGCGGGCAAAACGACGACTATGCGCGTGCTGACGACGCTGACACGCCCGACCAGTGGACAGGCGTGGGTCAGCGGGCATTCGGTGCTCGAAGATCGGCGCGCAGTACGGCGGGCGATTGGCTACATGCCCGATGAGTTCGGCGTGTACGATGATCTGCGTGTGTGGGAGTATCTGGATTTCTTTGCAGCGTGCTACGATATCCCCGAAAGTGACCGCAAAAAGCTGATTGATGACCTGCTGGAACTGGTCGATCTGGCGCATCGCCGCGACGACATGGTGGATAAGCTGAGTCGCGGTATGAAGCAGCGTTTGTCGCTGGCACGCACGCTGGCGCATGACCCGCAGGTGCTGATTCTGGATGAACCCGCGTCGGGACTTGACCCACGCGCGCGTGTGGAAATCCGCGAACTACTGGTGGAACTTTCCAAAATGGGCAAGACGATCTTCTTCTCGACGCACATTCTGGCAGACGTGAGTGAAATCTGCACGCACATCGGCATTATCGAAGCGGGACAGATGATCGCGCAGGGCAGCATGGAAGACATGCGCGCCCAACTCGTGCCACACCGCGAGATTATGGTAACGGTGAAGGATAACGACGCCGCCGAACAGGTGAAATCGTTAGTCGCTGATGTGCTGGGTGTGGTTGCCGTCGAAACTCTGGAGCCAAAAGGCGGACGTTCGCGCGTGCGCATTGATTACACAGGCGATGATGAAGGCGTCGTGGCGATCAATCTGAAGTTGGCAGCGTCGGGGATTGCGGTTCTCGGCTTTAACGAGGAAACCAAAGACCTCGAAGCGATGTTTATGCGTGTGACGAAGGGAATTGTCACGTAGGAGTCTTCAGTTATCAGTTATCAGTTTTCAGTGAAAAGGCAGGGAGTTGCAGGATTTCAAGAAGCTTGACGTGTGGCAAAAGTCGCATCAACTGACGCTAACGATTTACAAGACGACTGCTGCCTTTCCAAAGGAAGAGCAGTATGGCTTAAGCAGTCAAATGCGGCGCTCAAGCAGCTCAATCCCTGCCAATATTGCTGAAGGCTGTGGACGCGGTGGAACTGCCGAACTGAGACGTTTTTTACTCATTGCACTTGGCTCTGCTAGCGAACTGCAATATCATATTCTCTTATCAGGCGATTTGGGAATACTCCCCAAATCCACATCTGAAAAACTGGAAACTGATACGATTGAAATTAAGCGGATGCTTGCTGCGTTTAGCAAAAAACTGAAAACTGATAACTGACGTTACGCACCTGAACCTGTGAACAAGGGGTTTAAACCCCTTGTTCGAGGCGAACCTGCGTAACATCATCTGAAAACTGAAAACTGAAAACTGAAAACTGAAAACTGAAAACTGAAAACTGAAAACTGAAAACTGAAAACTATGAATTCAACTTTCTGGGAACACATTGAACAACTTGTCGCCAACAGCAGCGTGGAAATTGATCGTCCGAAAAGCACGCCACATCCACGCTTTCCTGAGGCGACGTATCCGATTGATTACGGCTATCTCGCGGGAACGATGTCGCTGGATGGCGGCGGCATTGACGTATGGCGTGGGTCGGGCGATGGCAATCAAGTGACGGGCGTGCTGTGCGCGGTGGATTTGCTCAAGCGCGACATCGAAATCAAAATCCTGCTAGGCTGTACTGAAGAGGAAATGCAGATCATTGAGCGTTTCCAGAATCAGGGCGACCAGCGGGCAATGCTCGTGCGGCGGAAATAAGCGATGAGTGGACGAAGCTATGAAGTAAGCCACGATCTCAGCGCGTTCATGATGGTCGTGCTGATTGTCGCGCTGGTGATGGGCTATTTGCTGTCGCGCAGCCGCTGGTTGACGTGGGAAAGGGGAGAGCGCTTCTCGCCGATGTCGCGCAACAAGGCAGATGCCCGCGTCAAGCTGACGTTTGGCAATTTCATCATGAATATCAATCGCTCGAAGTCGCAGATGTGAAATGACAGGAAGCAAATTTGTTTCCTTCCAATAGGCAGCCTTCGCACACTTTACCATCGCAACCGGCTGACCCAAACGCAAAGCCCAGCGGTAAATCAACGGTCACAAACTCAACTGTCAAAGAAGAAATTGAGGATGTGGAACTAGAAAATATGTCCGCTATTATCTTAGCGAAAAGTGGTTATGTGGTAGAACAAAACCCAGACGCTAACAGATTGAGTGGATTAAATTACAGGTACAAGGGAAAGCCTGATTATATAATCGAAAATGTGGTGTTTGATGGCTATGCTCCACGCACCTCCACGACGCTGGAGAACATTTTTGATGTGATCTTGAGCAAGAGTAACCTCCAAGCCAGTCGGATTGTTCTCAATATGCAACGCAACAAGGGCGACTTAGACCACTTAAAGGATTGGTTAGCACGTTATCATCAAACGAATCTGCCTAACTTATGGAGAAATCAATTAGACTGCGAACAATGGGCTTAAGCCCATTGTTGAGGTAAATCATTCGTGTTCGTTTTGATTTTTCCATTAGAAGAAGTTTTAGTGATTACGAAAGACAATCAGATTGAGCATTTGTTTCCGTAAGTAGAGGTGTGGGATGGGACTGGAATATAGTCTACATTTGATCGAAAAAATTGATGCGCAGCAATTGATTAGCCTCGCTGATGCTGACGTTGAAACTTCTGTATCCTTGTCGGGTGCGCTTCACGCAGACATTCCCTACGCTAACGGCATATTTAATGTCCATGCATGGACTGTGACAATGCCGCTTGCGCCGCCGAGCGAAACGCTTTATCTACACACCTTCGGTGCAATTCCGCAAACACAGATGAGTTTTATCACTGGATGGGAGAATGCTCATAGCGCACGAAGGGCTATCCTAAGAATTGTGCTGCGGATTTTGGAAATTGTACCCGGCGACGCCTTTTTGATGCATCTCGCTGATGAACTGCTATTAAGCCGCAAGCTAGATCAACTTACATTCAAATGGGGATATTGGTCACTGGATGAGCTAACCACGCTGAAGCTGCGCGATGCAGCGTTGGAGAAATAACGAATGGCACAAGAAACGATGCGTTTAGTCCTATATCTGAACTCACAACTATGAGATGTCAAAATGGGGATAAATGTAACAAAGGATGTAATTGACTCTGGATGGTATAATAAGGTAGAATGTGGATAACCAGCAAGGAAAGAAGAGTAAGAACTATCATCGCAATCCTTTAACTGGTATTCGTTTCAGCGAAGAAGAACTCGACATGATCGACAGACTCGCCCTTCATCTTCACAAAGAGGGCGTGTTCGGGGTTACAGATCGTGAGGGCAAAGCAGTGAAACGCAATGTCCTGAGCCATCTCATTAGAGAAAAGCTGAAACAGTACGAACCTCAAAAGTAGTAAGGATTAAATAAATGAACAACGCCCTGAGACTGATTTTGGTCGGCGCAGCTATTGGATTCTTATGGGGTCTGATCGTCAACGAGCGCAGACATCGGCGCAGCATTGATGCTTTTTTCAATGACCCTGAAACGCAGATGTTTATCGAATACTCCAAGAACGATCCTAAAGTCCGGTTGTATAAGGCGATGGAGGATGCACTTCATGAACGCTAAAAGCTACATCAAAGCCGTTATCACTGATATACGCAACCTCCAAAAATACCAACTCGATGGCAGAATGCGTGACCGCATGAATTGGTGGATTGGAAATTTAGAAACAGGGATTGAAGTTTACGACGATGAACTTTTGGAAGCCAAACAATTAGGGGTGCGCAATCCAGAGTTTGATGGCGATTGGGTAGGTCGCCCGGATGATGATTTTAAAGATTAATGTGTTGTTTGAGGCGTAAGCGTATTGCTTGAGTTGTGGTAGGTGATGTGATGGCACAAGAAACGATGCATATGGTTGCTGCGCCCGAAGAGGCGTTGACCCCGCGCGAACACCGTTTGGAACGCGGCGCGGCGGTGCTGCGTGTGGGCGCGATTCTCAACACCGTCGCTACCGTATTGATGTTCGCGGTGGTTATTGCGGGCGGTGCAGGCGCGCTACCTAATGCCTTCGCGCTGTCGCACAGCACACTGTTGATGCGCTACCCTGGCACGGATGAGCTGGCAATTGCCATCACCTTTTTGCTGCTGCAAGCCAACGTCGCGGCGCTGCTGGTGGCGATGGTCGGCACGCTGGCGCGCGAGATGTGGACGTTTGTTATTCTGCTGCTGCTGGTCATTGGCAACGGCGTGCTGCTGGCGCTGCTGGGTTTCACACCGGGTATCCTCACCATTCTCATCACCATTATCAGTACAGCGATTTTACTGCGAGATGTGCGCGCCTTCCGTACTAATCCGGTGATGCTCAAGGAACTGCGCGGGCGGATGCGCGGCATTCGCGCGTTCATGGTCATGACGATCTATCTCGGCTTGATGAGCGCGTTCACGGTGCTGCTGTACCTGATTTATGCGCAGGCGAATCAACTGACAGGATCGACGGCGGCGGGCAAGGTCGGACAGCTACTGTTCGCGGGTATCGTCGGCATCGAACTGCTGCTGATTATTTTTATCGCGCCGTCGTT
>CALMZT010000122.1 GCA_937870805.1 uncultured Chloroflexota bacterium | reverse complement strand
GGCACGCTCGATGATTTCCAGCTGGCGTTGTGTCCCCAACTGGCAAGGAAAACATTTTCCACAGCTTTCGTGCTGGAAAAAGCGCGCCAACCGTCGCAGCACATCACGCAAATCCACCGTGTCATTAAACACCATGATCGCGCCAGAACCGAAGGTGCTGCCAATCGCGCGCAGGTTTTCGAACGTCAGGGGCACATCGATTTCGTCCGGCGTGAGGAATGTGCCCGCCGCGCCGCCCATCAACACCGCTTGCAAGCTGCCGACCACGCCACCGCATTCCTGCTCGATCAACTGTCGCAGCGTGATTCCCGGCACGATCTCGTATACACCCGGATGTGCCACATGCCCACTGATCGACACCAATTTCGTGCCTGCGCTGTTTTCTGTTCCCCACTGGCGAAACCACGGCGCACCGTGTTCGACAATCAACGGAATCGCGCAGCGTGTTTCGACATTGTTGACCGTCGTAGGTTTGCCGAATAAGCCATGCGTCGTGGGATACGGTGGCTTGACACGCGGGAACCCTCGCTTGCCTTCGATGGCTTCAAACAGTGCCGTTTCTTCGCCGCAGATGTATGCCCCTGCCCCACGCCGCAGTTCGATGTGGAACGAAAACTCGCTGCCTATGATGCGTTCACCCAACATGCCAGCCGCTTCAGCATCAGCAATCGCCGCTTGCAAAATGTGCGCTGCTTCAGGGTATTCGCCGCGAACGAACAAAAAGCCTTGTGTCGCGCCGATGGCATAGCCCGCTAACGCCATGCCTTCGATTAGCAGATGCGGCTTGCCTTCCATCAGCACACGGTCTTTGAATGTTCCGGGTTCGCTCTCGTCAGCATTGCACACCATGTAATGCGGCTGCGCGGGCGACTGGCGCGTGAGTTTCCACTTCATCCCTGTGGGAAACGCTGCACCGCCGCGCCCGATGAGTCCCGACGCCTCGACTTCCGCAATCATATTTTCCGGCGTCATCTCGTGGATGGCTTTACGCAGTGCACTGTAGTCGCCGTATTCTGCCAATGTCTGCGCGCGTGCTGCTGTTAAGCCTTCCAGCATCACACGTTCGCCGCCGATATGTGTATGCCGTACTTGTTCGCATTCGTTCAATAAGCAGTCAATGTCTTCGATAGGCGCATACGAGCGCTCACCAATACCACGCTGACTAATCAACGCGGCGGGCGCGTGATCGCATAAACCCAAGCATGGACTGTGCAGCACTGTGTATTCACCGTCGGGTGTGGTTTCGTCGGGTTGAATGCCTAAGCGCTCACAAACGCGATGCAGCGCATCATCGGCATTCGCTAAGCCACATGAGGGGTCAGTGCAGATGTAGATGGTGTTTCGTCCAGTGGGTTGGTCGTGGAACAGCGTGTAAAAGCTAATCACGCCGTAAATTTCTGTCGGCGGCACACGCAGCGTTTTGGAAATCGCCTGCACAGATTCGGCGTTGATGTGCCCGAACGCCGTCTGCACATCCCACAACAGGGGGAGTAAAGCTTCACGTTTTCGTCCCTGATAGCGTGCGAGGATGGTTGCTAACATCAAAAAGCTTTCTTCAAAATAATTTTTGTGCCCTATACTTATTATAACGAGAACTCGTTCCTTTGTATTTTGCGTATTGTTCGCGGGTGTGGTGATATTCAAGATATAGATGGTCGGGCGCACGCCGCTTCGCTTACGTTGGTGCGCCCCTACATACCCTCAATGCCCACCACTCTCTAGGTCGCTGATGGATAGTCTCAACTCGTGTTCTCGGTGTCTTGGCGGTTCAAATTAGATTTTGGAGTATCGTTATGGATAGCCCTCGTTTAAAACCTGATGGAGTCGTAAGAACCACCTGCCCCTACTGCGGCGTCGGCTGCCAGATGAACCTGCACATCAAAAACAATATGATCTACCGCGTGTCTGCGCCGTTCGACAGCGCGCCGAACTACGGCAACCTGTGCGTCAAAGGACGCTTCGGCACAGACTTTACGACGCACCCTGGACGCCTGAAAATGCCGCTGATCCGCGATAACCGTCATGAACCCTTCCGCGAAGCGATGTGGGACGAAGCGCTCACACTCGTTAGCCAGCGCCTAGCCGAGATCGTGCGTAAATACGGTGGGGACAGCATCGCAACCTACGCCTGCGCCAAAGCTACTAACGAAGATAACTACGTGTTCCAAAAGTGGGTGCGTGCTGTGCTGCAAACCAACAACGTCGATCACTGTGCGCGTTTGTGTCATGCGGGCAGCGTCACGGGCTTGCAGTTAGCGATTGGCAGCAGCGCCATGAGCAACAGCATCGCAGAGATGGAAAACCTCGACACCTTCATCGTCACAGGCAGCAACACCACTGAAACGCATCCCGTCATCAGCCTGTTTCTGAAAAAAGCAGTGCGACAAAACGGCGCGAAGCTCATCGTCATTGATCCGCGCCAGATCGAACTCACCGACTTTGCAGCGTTATGGCTGCGGCAAAAGCCGGGAACAGATGTTGCGGTATTTCAGGCGATGGCGCACGTCATCGTCACGGAAGGACTTTATAACAAAGACTTTATCGCGGCGCGCACGGAAGAGTTCGACAGCTACGTTGAATCGCTGGAAAAGTTCACGCCGGAGTGGGCAGAGGAAGTTAGCGGCGTGCCAGCAGACAACATTCGCCAAGCCGCGCGCCTGTATGCGCAAGCTGAACGCGCTGCGATTTATTGGGGCATGGGCATCAGCCAGAGCACACACGGCACGGATAACGCCCTATCGCTGACCAATCTCGCGCTGATGACCGGACACATTGGCAAAGAGGGAACTGGTTTAAACCCACTGCGAGGGCAAAACAACGTACAGGGCTGCTCCGACAGCGGCGGCTTGCCCAACGTTTACACAGCATATCAGCCTGTCAACAATCCCGATATTCGCGGGCGTTTTGAGCAGGCATGGCACACGACTTTACCGCCGCAGCCAGGACTCACCGTGACGGAAATGGTCGATGGTGCTCTGGCGGGTGCGATAAAAGCGATGATCGTCATGGGCGAAAATCCGCTGATGAGTGAGCCAAATCTTTCACATGCCCATCACGCGATGGAGGCACTGGACTTCATCGTCTGCATCGACATCTTCATGAACGAGACGGGCGAACTCGCGGACGTGATTTTGCCTTCCGCCAGCTTTGCCGAAAAAGACGGTACGTTTACCAACAGTGACCGCCGTGTGCAGCGCGTGCGGCAGGCGCTCCCCGCTGTGGGTAAGTCACGTCCCGATTGGCTCATTGTGTGTGATTTGGCGCAGCGTATGGAAAAGCTGATGGGGGTGCAGCACAGCGCGGGCTTTAACTACCTGAACACCGAAGCCATATGGGAAGAGATGCGGATGTTGACGCCAGATTTCTATGGCATCACCTATGAGCGTTTGGAGCGCGAAGGCGGCGTCCATTGGCCGTGCCCAAGCCTCGATCATCCCGGCACACCTTATCTATTCGAGCATGATTTCCCGCGCGGCAAGGGCAAATTCTGGACGCTGGAGTATGGCACAGAGAGCGAACTGCCCGACGAGGAATATCCCTATCACCTGACGACAGGGCGCGTGCTGTTCCACTGGCACGGCGGCACGATGACGCGCCGTTCCAAGCTGGAAGAGGCGTTTCCAGAACCCATTTTGGAAATGGACCCGACAGACGCGCACAACTTGCAGCTTGTCTCTGGCGATTGGGTGGAAGTGACCTCGCGGCGGGGGAGTGTTGTGTGCCGCGTGATGGTGACGGGGCGTTCACCACAGGGCACGGTATTTTTGCCATTCCATTTTGTCGAGGCGGCGGCGAACCTGCTCACGCTGGACAAGATCGACAAGCGGGCGAAAATCCCCGACTTCAAGATGGCGGCGGTAAAGCTGCGCAAGGTGGATATGCCCGCAGACCGCGCGCCGCTAGACGATCAAGGGGCGATCAAAGAGCCGACGAAGTATGTGCATTGACAGTGCAGTGACTGAGACGAGCGTGTAGTGTCAAAAACTATCAGAAAAAACATTTGACACGTCTGTGAGCACGGCAGAGTCAGTCTAGCCGAAAGAATGTGACAAACTTACTGACACAACAAGCACGGCATTGTCAAAAAATGTGTGACGATACGTGTTGTGAGGTTTGAGAGTGCGCGTTGTGATGTGCATACAATTACGATAGTACAAAAGAATCTGTATTTGAGTTCCTTTTGACACTTTAATTCGATGTGTAATGTAATAAGCGCAGAATTATTATGCTATTTCGTTCTATCAATACCTTCGCCAAAAATGAAGGGATGTAGGGCTTTTGAGGTAGAGTAGTTGTCAACCAAAACAAACGACTC
>CALMZT010000121.1 GCA_937870805.1 uncultured Chloroflexota bacterium | reverse complement strand
CGGCATCGAATTTATCAACACATTCCTGAGAACAGAAATAGAACACCTGACCAGCATGTTCGCGCGTGGCGACTGCTGACGCCGGATCAATCATCATGCCGCAGACCGGGTCTTTAACCATATCTCAGTCCTTTCGAGAAAAATTGCTCATTATGCGTAAGTCGCGCAGAGTTGTTCCTAAAGTACAGCGGAATCAGAGTGAGTGTAACCGCCAAATGGCTTGTTTCTATCCCTGACGAAACCCGCCAAATGGCGTATGACTACCTTGCCATTCCTGTTATATCCTAAGAAATATTCGGTTGAGAGAAGATAATAATGTAAGTTGTGTGATCTAGCTCTTTAAGATTTAAGTGGACAGGGAACACAATGGCCGTCATAAACACGAAGGTACTCATTTCGGGAGCTGGTATCGCAGGACCAACCCTGGCGTACGGGCTCAAGCGATACGGCTTCAATCCGACGGTGATTGCGCGCGTCGAAACCCCGAGAAGGCGGCTATATCTTCCATCTCCATGGGAAAAACGGCATTGAGGTTTTGAAGCGCACGGGTGTATGGGGGAAAATTGTTGAGAAGCGTCGAGTCGATTAAGCAACGCTGTTCCTTGACGAATCAAATGCTGTCCTCGCGAAAATTAAGACCCCGACTGCGACAGCGGCTGTTGAGCCATCCGGTGAGCAGTATACCCTTAAACGCGCTGATGTCGCGCGGGTCCTTTATCGAAAAAGCGCCGTAAAACCCCCAACCCTAACCTACGGTGGCGGCGCAAGGTTTGGGGATATAAGGCGCAAGTCGCGCTTACAAGTAGAACAGAAATTTGGTAGGATAGAGGTGTTGGTCGCGGGATGGCTGTCCCCACCAACGCTCCAACCGCGTAAGGGTCAGAGCATGTCCAATTCTATCGAAGTTCGCAAAACCTACCAGTACCGGCTGTACCGCTGCGACAAACGCGACCAACATCTGCGCCAGCAGATTAACATTGCGGGTACGGTTTGGAATCATGCCCTGGCGTTGCAAAAACGCTGCTACCGCCTCACCGGAAAATACATTGCGCTGAGTGAATTGAAAGCCCACATCGCTCATCTGCGGATGACGACTATCCGCTATGCCTTCTGGAAGCAGCTTGGTTCGCAGTCGGTTCAGGATGTGTTGGAACGATTGGACACGGGCTACCAACGTTTCTTTAAAAAGTTGGCAAAGCGTCCACCCAAATACAAGAAGGTGCATCAACGCAAATCGTTTACCCTTAAACAAGCGGGCTGGAAGCTGTTGGACGGCAATCAAATCCAGATCAGCGGACGTACCTACAAATTTGTGAAACATCGTCCGATGGGTGGTGCTATTAAAACCCTCACCGTCAAACGGGATGCCGCCGGACGCTTGTGGTTGTTTTTCAGTGTGGTTGAGCAAGTCATCATGCCGAACGAAGTCACGCCGGATAAAATCGCGGGCTTCGATTTTGGACTGAAAACCTTCCTCACCGACCACAGCGGAAAAACCTACCTCTCCGGCTTGCATCACGCGCGAGCTTTGCGCCGGCTGCGCGTATTGCAGTCGCGCAAGGACAAGAAACCGCACGGCACGAACAATCGCAAAAAAGCGGCCAAACTCATCAGCCGAACGCACATCCGGGTGGCCGACAAGCGCCGTGACGCCCACTTTAAGCTGGCGCACGAGTTGTGCGACCACTACGAGGTGCTGTGCTTTGAGGATTTGAATATCGCGGGGATGAAAGCCCTGTGGGGGCGCAAGGTGAGCGATCTGGCGTTCTCCCAGTTCGTGACGATCCTGAAGCACGTCGCAGTCAAACGCGGTAAGACCATTTTGCAGCTTGGCCGCTGGGAACGGACTACCGGTAAGTGTTCCGGTTGCGGTCACTGCCAGGATATGGAACTGCGAGAGCGAATCTTTCACTGTGACTCCTGTGGTATGGTCTTAGGCCGCGATCACAACGCGGCCATCAACATCTGTTACGCCGGGGCATACCTTCGGTGAACTGCGTTATCGGCGTATACTAACCGAGAGATTGTCAGTCGTGTCCTTCAAAAGACGCGCCGTCTTGCCTGAAGTTAGAAGCCCCTACGTTTACGTGTGGGGAGTATGTCACAGGGACATGCGATGCCTGCGTAGGGGAGGGTTTCAAATCCTCCCTCAGTAACACTTGTCAATGTCACATTAAAAATTTATTCTGTATCAATAGGCACCACACTAAACGGTGGGTGAGCCAGGCCAGAATTTTCACTGCATGAATTTCGATGTAAAAAGCCGTCTTGAGCTTATGAGCCTCCTTCAGTGGGCTTGGCGCTTTGGCAGCCGGACGTTTTAACGTCTGGCGGTGCAAGGCGAGAATTTTCTATAGAACAAGCGCCCACCACTTAAGGTGGTGCTACCACGTTCATACATTTATTTCGATTTTGAGGGAAGACGGAGAGTAGAAAGTTAAAATCAGAAAGTGCAAAGTAAAAAAATTAATGCTATATTCAGGGGAGGTGGTTTTTCTGGGCGATCAGGTGGTTGAATTTCTAACGTGAAATACCTATACTAATGTTAAGCCAGCGTTATAGTAGAGGCGAGGACTGCCCCGTGAACAGAGAAAAATGGCAAATAGTAAAGTTGATACGGCGAGTAATGGAAGAGAGATCGCCTGTTTTCAACTGCCAAGTCCAGTCTGTTGTCGATATTCGCGGTCAAGGGTTTGCGATCGACATCCTGGTAAAAACTCTCAGGGTGGAAATGAACGGCGGCATGATGATCGCCGATGGTTCGCGCCGCCGGACAAGGGGCGGCACGTATATCAAGCTGGTGAAGGATGAGTTGAGTTACGAACAAAAGCGGGAACTGAGACTGCTTACCAAAGAAAAGATGAAAGCCCACGCTGAGTGGGCAAAGGCTCATAGAGAAGCTGAAGCCCTGGCTCGGCAAGCAGCCTTGGAAGCATCCGCAGTTGAGCCAGAGATAGAAGAGACGGTCACCCCTCCCGCCCCCGAAGTGGTCGCTAATCGGCCTGAAGCGCCAAAACAGAAAAATGGAAAAGCAACCAAGCCCGCCGCCAACAAAAAACACGATTTCGCCGCATCGCGTCAGACACGGTTTCAAACGGCTGCGCCAGACTCGCCGGATATGGGGGATGATTTGCCGCCCGCTGTGA
>CALMZT010000120.1 GCA_937870805.1 uncultured Chloroflexota bacterium | reverse complement strand
GTTGGATGAAGTCAAACGCATCGCAGCATCGCATAATGTCCCACTGGCACAGGTGGCGCTGGCATGGATGTGGTCGCGCGACACGATTACCTCACCTATCATCGGCGCGCGCACAGTGCAACAGTTGCAAGAACTGATCGGCGCAGTAGATGTGAAGCTGACAGATGACGAAGTTGGGAAGTTGAACGCTCTGACAGAGAAGTTTTGACCACTAAGTAGTTGAAACAGTGTGGACGAGGTGTTCTCGTCCACACGAAATACCTGCTCTAATTCTGCCTACTCATTAAACAATTCCCCGACGCTGCGTCCCTCATGTGCGCGGGCGATAACTTCCGCCAGCATCGGCGCAATGCTCAGGACTTTCATATTCGGCAGCAGCTTTTCAGGGGCGATAGGCAGCGTGTTGCTGATGATGATTTCCTTGAGATTGAGCGACTTGAACTTGTCAATCGCTGAACCTGCCAAGAGCGCGTGTGTAAACGACAGGTAAATGTCGAGCGCGCCTTCTCGACGCAGGGTTTGCACCGCGTTGACCACGCTGCCACCTGTCAACACTTCGTCATCAACCAGCAGCACATTCTTGTCGTGCACGTCGCCGATGATCGTCAGCGCTTCCGACGACCCACTGTTGTCCCGCCGCCGCTTTTCGACAATTGCCAGCGGCACGCCGAGCCGTTCTGCCCAGTTGCGCCCCTTCTTGGCAAAGCCCAGATCTGCCGCCGCGACGACCAGATTATCAATATTCTTCTTTGCCACGTACTCGCTTAACAGATGGAAAGCGGTAAGCGCATCGCCGGGGATGTTGAAGAAACCCTGAATCTGTCCAGCGTGCAAATCGAACGTGACATAACGATCTGCGCCAGCCACTTCGATCATATTTGCCACCAACCGCGCCGTGATAGGTACACGCGGCTGATCTTTCTTGTCTGAGCGTGCATATGCCATGTATGGGAAAATCACGTTGATGCGTTTGGCGGAGTCACGCTTGAGTGCGTCGATCATAATCAGCATTTCCATGAGATTGTCATGGATCGGCGACGCCATCGTTTGCACGAGATAGACATCCTTGCCGCGCACACTCTCGTTCAGGCGGACAAAGATATTCTCGTTAGAAAACACCGTGCGTGTATAGCTGCCGGGGCGAATTTTGAGGTAAGCCGCGATTTCATTGCCCAGCGCTTGTGACGCCGAACCGCAGAATAGTCTTAAGCCGTTAAACCGTTTATTATTGTCGTTCGGTTGCGTTTCAGTCATTTCTTGAGGTTTCACATGGGTAGTACCGGGGATGACCATAGGAGAAAAGTGCCCCTGAATACGGCGGACGTTAAGGATGATGGGTTCACCCTTAACACCTATTTTACCGCGATAAGGGTTAACGCGAAACCTGTCTGTCTAGCACTTTTTGCACAGCGCTTTGGGGATCAAGCGTGCGCGCTTGGATTTGCGCAATAATATCGGCAATGGTCTCCGGGGAAACGTTCGCCAGCAGTCGTGCCATCAATGCTGCACGCAATCTATCATAAAGTTCGATTTCAATCTGCTGCGCTTCCAGCGATTTTAATGTGCCCTCACGCAGCAAATGTTGGCGGTGCGTCTCGATGATCGACACAAGTTCTGCAATACCGCTGCCATCGCTGGCAACAGTGCGTACAACAGGCGGAATCCACACCTTTGCTTCATCAGCCTTTGGCAGTTCCGCAGCCAGCATACGCCCATGATGCGCTGTAAGTTGGCTGCGTGAAGCCGGATGTCCTAATTCGAGCATTGCTTTGAGCGCGCTGATCGTGCTTTCCGCGCCGGGTTTATCGGCTTTGTTGACCACCAGAACATCAGCGATTTCCAGAATGCCTGCTTTAATGGCTTGCACATCGTCGCCCATGCCCGGCGCTTCGACCACCAGCGTCGTCTGCGCCGTGCGTACAATATCGACTTCGCTTTGCCCCGCCCCAACCGGCTCCACAAAGATAATGTCAAACTTGGCAG
>CALMZT010000119.1 GCA_937870805.1 uncultured Chloroflexota bacterium | reverse complement strand
TAACATTAAATACGCGGTTTCATGGCATAAAGTTGCTCATATATCGCGCGCACATGAAAAATTCATGATTTTCAACGTTTAGTTTTTGCAAACTATGTAATAATCTAAAAGGTGATAGTTTCTAGCATGGACACATGAAACCATTCGAATCGCTTCAGCAGTTGATTGACACCCTGCGTCATAGCTCCACGCCTGCCTACGCTGCGAAGGCGCTGGTTGAGTTCCTCACACCGGCGGCTGTCGGCTTGCTCAATGCTGACGAAACCGTCAACATTTGGGATAGCCTTTCCGAATCTCGTCCAGACATCAACCAATGGCTCAAATCCGCGCGCTGGCGTGATCTCACTGCGCTGCGCGAAGTTTCCCCCACAAACCCGTTCGACGATGTATCGTCTGATGTAACCGCGCATATTATCCCTCTGCGAGACAATGCACAAATCTATGGCGTTCTTTGGCTAGAGGGTACATCACAGCCGCTTGATACTGCGCTGCTGCTGGCGGCGCTGCTCACCGAACGCTTGCGCGCGCTGCAACAAACGCTCAATACCACGCTGGTCTACGATGAGCGCTCACAGGATGCCCACGAAATACGCCGCCTGCTGAACTCGTTGAGCCAGCAAAATGCGCGGTTGAGCGCCGCCGCGAGTGTTTCACAAGCGCTGATTTCGCACAGCGACTTAGAACAACTGCTGTCTGTCGTCAGCGCCCAGCTTTCCCAACAATTCAACTACCGCACCGTGCAAGTCCTCATGCTCAGCGACGATCAAACGGGGCTGCACTGTGTCACAGCACACGGCGCGCAGGGTCCAATTGATCTCAAAGGAGTGAAGAATTGGCTGCCGCTTTCCGAAACCAGTCTCAGCGCCTGGGTCATTCACAGCAAACAGCCAGCAATTGTCAACGATGTGTCGCGCGATTCCCGTTTCCATCCCGGCATCCTGCGCCATGAAACTGCCTCTGAAATGGTCATGCCACTGCAAGCGGCAGGGCAAATGCTCGGTGTGCTCTGCATCGACAGCGACCAGTTCAACGCCTTTAGCCCTAAAGACGTTGAACTCATGCAGACCATCTCCGACCAGTTGGCAATTGCTATCTATAATGCGCGCCTCTTTGATGAAGTGCGTGCGCGCGCTCAGGATCTCGCTGCCCTCACCGAAGTCAGCTTGTTGGTCAATGCCACGCTTGACATCGAAGAACTGGCGAATCGCGTCTATGAAGCCTCTCAGCGCGTGCAAAAAGCGGACATGCTTCAGTTCGCCGTTTATGACCCTGCACAAAGCATGTTGCACATTTATATTTTCGAGGCAGATCAAGAACCGCGTCGCGTTTCAAGAGCTACCGATATTCATCACGACTTAATCTCGCAGATGATCGCCCAATCCACGCCCGTTTTCTGGCGCAACGAGTCCGAACGTGAGGCGACGCGCGAGTATTTTACGCTGCCCGACGATTTGCCGATGTCCTTTTTGGGCATCCCCATGATTACTAAAGAAAAAGTCGTCGGCGCGCTCACGTCACAAGCTAACTATCCCGACGCCTTCGATGAAAATGACTTACAGGTGATGCTGACATTCGCCAACAGCGCCGCCGTCGCCATCGAAAACGCGAACCTGCTGGCAGCCGAGCAGAAGCGCCGTCAAATTGCTGACACGCTGATGGAAGTTGGGCAGGTCGTGAACTCATCGCTGCATCCGCAAGAGGTGCTCGAAAGCATTCTCGAACAGTTACGCTTGGTAGTCAGTTACGACTGCTGCACGGTGATGCTGCCACTATCTGATGATGAGGATGGCATCAGCTTGGTGGTACAAGCGACGCGCGGCTTCCCGCCAGATTTCCTGCGCACTGAACTCACGTTTCCACCCAACAGTTTGGTCGCGCAGGTCTATCACAGCAAGCAGCCGATCATCGTCAGTGATGTACAGCAGCATCGCGGCTGGCAGGCAGGACACTCTACAGCGCTTACACACCAGATCCGCTCGTGGATTGGTGTACCGATGGTCTTTCGTGAACGAGTCATCGGGCTGATTACAGTGGATAAATTTGAAGTCGATTTCTACACCGAAAGCGAAGCTGCAACCGCTTTTGCGATGGCACGCCAGGCGGCTATCGCCGTCGAAAATGCGCGCCTGTACGCTGAGGTCGAAGACAACCTGCGCGTCATGAAAAAACGCGCGCGCCGTTTAGCCGCCATGCATCGTATTTCGAGCATCATCACCGCCAGCCTGGATCGTGATACCGTCCTCAAAAATGCCGCCCAACTCCTCACCGAAATGTTTGAGATCGAGCACTGCGGCATTGTGCTGTGGAATAACTACGATAAGCAGCAGTCGTACAGCGACGAAGGCGTTGTGGTTGCAGAACACCCCGATACAGGCGTGATTGGCGCGCGTCTTAACTTGCAGGGCGATGCCATTTTCGAGAAGCTGATACACGGCAACACGATTGCCATTGAAGATGTGAACCACCCCACTGAGATTGAAAGCATAGATGAATCATCACGGGAAGCATGGAAGCGCGTCGGCATCCGTTCGCTGCTGCTTGCGCCGATGGTTGCACAGGATCGTGTGATTGGCAGCATCGGACTGGACAGCATTCGCTCACGCCGCACCTTTACCTCAGGTGACCGTGAGGCGTTGATGACTGTTGCAGGGCAAGTGGCGATGGCGATCAACAACGCTGTGTTATATGAGCAAGCGGTAATTGCCAATAAGCTCAAGAGTCAATTCCTCGCCAACATCAGCCACGAACTGCGCACGCCGCTGAACGCGATTATCGGCTACAGTGAACTGCTGCTGGGTGGCATGTATGGGCAGCTCACCGAAAAACAGACAGATCGTCTTGCGCGCGTCCATCGCGGCGGCAAACATTTGCTGGATTTGATTAACGACGTGCTTGATCTCTCCAAGATCGAAGCTGGACAAATGGAATTGGTGCTTGAGCCGCTGGATTTATCCACCTTGATTCAGGATGTCGTGACCAATATCACGCCCCAAATCGAAACCAAGGGCTTG
>CALMZT010000118.1 GCA_937870805.1 uncultured Chloroflexota bacterium | reverse complement strand
TTCTTGTCCGTGTTTTTCTCGCCACTTCATGAGAAAGTCGATGATACTGCCCCCACCACAGCCTGCGAAGCAATGCCAGTAGTTACCCGCGTCATTCACGCCAAAGCTTTTGTGTTGGTCATCGTGGAAGGGGCATAAACCCAAATTTCGCGCATCAAGTACGACGTTATCGGCTCACAAACTCCAACCCCGATATTCGCCGTTTTAAACGCTCAGAGAGGGGAGTTTTATCGTCTGTGTCGGTAGCACGAAAAGCGGGTGACGGTTGTGGGGGAGGGGAGTGTGGTGAACGGGCGAGAACACTCATAATGAAGGGGAAGGCAAGGCAACTAGGATACGCCAGTATCCGCAGTTGTTCACGAATAGTTGGGGCTAGGGGTTGACCGTCGCTATCCACAAAGGAATAGCGTTGTCCTGTTTTGCGATGAATGCCAAGCGGTAAGCGGACAAGTGAGCCTGTGCTAGAAACGCGTTGATCTTGTTTGGGGTAGAGTTCGATGCCTTTAAGATTGTGCTCTGCTAGTAATTGCAAGCCGACCTTGCGGGCATAGCCAGCGGGCAGGGAAGAAAGAAAGAGCCACAGATGCCCACCACGTCGAGAGCGTTCACGGTAAGGAACAATTTTTTGTTGTTGAAGGGTGAGTGCTAAAGCCAGAAGTCCTTGCCACTGAGTTTCAGTGTCGGCATCAAAGCACAACCAGCGGGCGTTGCTCTCTTTGTCGAGTGCATACGTGCCGATGGTCATTTTGCCCCATAAGTGCTTCTTAATGATCTCTACCGTGAGCGGACGTTTAATGCTGATATATTTTCCGTCTTTACGCTGCACAGGGTAGCAATCATGTCTTGCGATAAATGTCTGGGTGTAGGCAGCAACGATGTGCGGGTCAAGTTCTGGAAGGCTCGATTGCTCTGTGTTTTTACTCACACCGCTATTGTACAGAAAAAGTACAGCCCTCAAGCGAGGGCTGTACGCAGTTAACCAGCGTTCTTCTTTGGTTTCGGATTGACGACCTGAAACACACGTTGAGGGGAGATACCGAATTCACGCGCCAAATCTGAAACGCTCTCTCCTAATTGATGGCGAGTGATGATTTGACTATTACGCTCTGCTTTCGGCACATGCTTTTTGGTGACTGGCTTGTCGGGAAGCAAAAAACCCGCATATAAGCGGGCGACAATGATCTGAATTGCTTCTTCAAGACTGTGTAATGCAGTGACCCCACAGGGAATCGAACCCTGGTTTTGACCTTGAAAGGGTCGCGTCCTAACCTCTAGACGATGGGGCCCTCTCTCAAATGTGTGCTCAGTGTATCAACCGCCCACGCCAAAGTCAAGTGCGGTTTTATGAAGCAGGCACTAATTCTCGGACTCTTTCATCAGCTTGGCGAAACGTTCTTGATCTCCCGGACGCATCCGCCCCAAGCGCAAACGCAATGCTACAAGCTGCTCGACTTGATGCACGGGAATCGTTTTCACCTGCCCTATCTGCTCCGCCATATACAGGATTTTCGCATTATGTTCAAGATTCTCTAGGCGCAAATACGCATCCCACACCGTATGCCCCACTGTCAGCGAACCATGATGTGACAGCAAAATGACATCGTGTTCATGAATTAATGCACTGATGGCATCTCGATTTTCGGGACTGGCAGGGGTTGCGTAAGGAGTCGTTGGGATTAAGCCCACCATAATCACAACTTCAGGGATAATACAGCGTTGGAAATCGTAGCCCGCAATCGTCAGCGCAACGCAGGTCGGTGGGTGTGCATGGACGACACCTTGCACATCTTCACGCCGTCGATAGCACTCCAGATGCATCAAGAGTTCGGAAGTTGGGCGCAAATCGGCATTAGCTTTGGTTGGCTCATCTACTCGTTCGCCTTGCATATTGACTACAATCAACTGCTCTGGCGTCATGAAGCCTTTTGCCAAACCGCTGGGTGTTGCCAGGATATGATCCACATTAAGGCGCACGCTGATGTTGCCACTTGCACCATCAATGTACTCACGCTGATGCATGAGCCGCCCAATCAAGCAGATTTGTTCGCGTAAACTTTTTTCGTCCATCAGGTCGGAGCGACGGCAGTCGATTCCTTCTTGCCCAACACGCGGTAGGTATGTACTGCCACAGAACGTCCCTTGATACTCAAATCTCCAATAGGCGCAGTCTCAACCAAGGCGGAAACGTAATCATAAGTGGCTTGGCTGATATAAATTTCGCCATCTGTTGCCATCTGTTGCAAGCGCGCCGCGACGTTCACCGTATCCCCCACCGCCGTATAGTCCATCACGTCATGCGCGCCGACGTTGCCGACTATCGCACGTCCTGAATGAATGCCGAAATTAATCTTCATACGGAAGCGCGGCTCAAGCTGTTCATGGAACTTGATTAATGTCTCGCGGATTTTTAGAGAACATAATACTGCACGCACGGCATGATCAGCTTGTTCAAGTGGCGTATTAAACAATGCCATCACTGCATCACCTATAAACTTATCAATCGTACCGTTATGCTCCTGAACTACTCTCACGACCATCGTGTGATAGCTGTTCAAGATCGTCAGCAATTGTTCTGGGTCGGTGTGTTCCGACGTTCCCGTGAAATTCTCCAAATCTGCAAAAACAACCGTGACTTCTTGCAGCTTACCGCCAAGTTTCACCTGCGACGGGTCACGCAAAAGTTGTTCCACAACGGACGGTGATACGAAACGCTCAAATGTCGCTCGAATTAACTGCTGCTGATTGCGCAGTTCATCAGTCACAGCTTTGGCGCGCAGACGCGCATCAACCCGTGCCAACAGTTCACGGGCATTAAAAGGCTTTGTAATATAATCTTCTGCCCCCAAATGCAAACCTTCTACACGATCCTGAATTTGTACGCGAGCAGTCAGCATCAAAATAGGAATATTTGCCGTTACAGGGTTCGCCTTCAGGTGTTTCATGACTTCAAACCCATTCATGCGAGGCATATCAACATCGAGAATAATTAAATCAGGAACGGGGTTCACAGCAGCGGTAAGCGCTTCTTCGCCATCGGATGCCGTATGGACAGCATAATCACGCATACTGAGAAGATCAGTAATGAGGCGTCGATTATCAGCATGATCGTCTACTACTAAGACCTTCAAATGCGCGTCCTTGCTACATCTTAATGAATTGGGCGACTTTGGTCGTTAACTCCGGCAGATTGATGGGCTTAGAAATATATTCATCGCAACCCGCTTCTAAGGCACGTTCGCGGTCTCCTACCATCGCGTGTGCAGTTAAGGCAATAATCGGGATATGCTTGAGGTCGGGGTTCGCTTTAATATAGCGCGTAGCTGTCCAACCATCCATGCGTGGCAGCGACAAATCCATGAGAATCAGGTCAGGCTTTTCCATGTTCGCCATTTCAACCCCCTGCTCTCCATCCGTCGCTTGCAATACTTCATAATCAAATGAAGATAGAATATCCGCAATCAATGTCATATTATCACGGTTATCTTCGACTACAAGAATACGAGCCGTCATTGCGCGCAGCGCCTCCTTATTTGCGGCGATCCTGCAAATGGACTACGGGCATTTTACCGCATTTATGCTTTTTACGATAACAAAGGTTTAGAAAACGAATCTGCCGAACATAATTGGTTCGGCAGAAGGTTAACGCATCGTCCGCGCTGGCGAAACTCACGTCTTGAGACGCGACGCCTTGCGCCCTTCGCTAGGTTTCTCAATAGGTTGCTTTTTCACTGTTGAACGCGGCGGGAGTACACCCTGCCCAATCAGGCGATCAATGTTCATCAAGACTTCTTGGTCAAATTCCTGCAACCCACATATATCGCACGTCCACGCAGGCGTCTCTGCCACACTGAGTAACATCCCCTGATACATACGCACGTAAGTTAGCTCACCCGGATGGCACTGACCGATTTGGCAGCGTGGACAAGTATAACTCGCTCTTTGGGACATAAGGTCCTCCACTTTACTGTCCGCTAGGGAAACCGATTTGATGCACAAGACCCCAATCACTCGGGGGCCAGTAGCGAATCAAGACCTCACCTACAATGTAACGGCGGTTCACCGGACCAAAGCGGCGCGAGTCGCTGCTGTGGTTGCGGTTATCGCCCATAAAGAAATATTCGTCGGGACCCAACACCCATGACTCCTCTCCACACATATCTTCAGTGCACGCTTCGCTGATATAGGGTTCATTGAGCGCTTCGCCATTAACGTACACTTGTTGGTTACGGATTTCAATTGTGTCGCCCGGTAAGCCAATGACACGCTTAATATAATCCTCATCGGGATTGCCTGGATAATGAAACACCACAATATCGCCGCGCTGTGGATCGCCCAGCAGATAGTTGACACGGCTGACAATTAAAAACTGCCCCGTGTAAAACGTCGGTTGCATACTTGGTCCCTGTACGATAAATCGTACCGTCGCCAGATTCACCAGTGCATAAATTGCGCAGATCAGAACAACCAATTCGACAATTTCACGCAAGGCGTCCCAGCGGCGGATAGAGGGACGGGGGAGAGATGCAGGCGGCTGTGTTTGAGGTTCAGCAGTGATCTCGTACAATGTTAATGCTCGTTTCTACATTCACAATCAATCCCGATTATACGCCGATCCAGTCATAGGGACAATCCATAAATTCAGCTATATAACGAATAATTAAGACGTTACCGTTTTGTCACATTCATGATTTGCCTATAATATAGAGAGGAAACACATCTTACATTTCAGGCGAGGCAAATCTTGGCTGGCGAATGGGTTTTGGTTGTTGATGATGGACGCGAAAACCGTGAGTTTGTCGTGGAGTACGTGCTGCAACCCAATGGCTACCGCACGCTCACGGCAAAAGACGGTGTTGAAGGGCTAGAGATGGCGGTCAAACACCATCCCGACGTAATTCTGCTCGACTTCCAAATGCCGCGCATGAACGGTGCTCAGGTCTTGGCGGCGCTGCAAGAACACGGACTGAACATTCCGGTAATCCTGATGACGTTTCATGGCTCTGAAGAAGTTGTCATGCAGGTCTATCGCTTGGGGGTACGCGATTACATCAAG
>CALMZT010000117.1 GCA_937870805.1 uncultured Chloroflexota bacterium | reverse complement strand
TCGCACTGATTGTCTGAATAGGCTGGGAATGCCAATAGATGGTCCAATTCGATAATAAAACTGCGGTTGTGCCGCTGGGGGTTCAAAACCCCCAGCTAGATAAAAAATCACTAAGCCCACTAAAGGGGCTTTTTCTAGCAGACACTCATAGAAAATCAGCACTTCTAGTGCGCTTATCGCATTGCATATTAGGCTCAACCTTTAGCTTAAGGCGAGGCAAGCGTAAAATTCAAGGCAAACCATTTTCATTTTTCCCTCTCCTGCATTTCCTTGGCGCGCTTGGCGTCTTGGCGGTTAATCTTTCTTTCTCTCCTACACATGCCCAAGGCGACATTGACACCCTTCTCGCCAACATGACGCTGGAGCAAAAAGTTGCGCAGATGTTTCTCGCCAGCCTCTACGGCGAACAACTCACCGAAGTCGGGCGCGCGTTCTTGCAACAGTGGCAGCCCGGCGGCGTCATCGTCTTTGAATACAACGTGCCCGCCGAAAACGCGCCTGCATCAGTGACCGCGCTCATCAACGATTTTCAGCAGACCACCATCGACTCAGGCAATCTACCCCTTATCATCGCCGCTGACCAGGAAGGTGGCATCATCGCCACATTTGAAGCTGGCTTCACAGCGTTTCCCGTGCCGTATCTCGGCGCTGCAACACAGGACTCCGACCTTGCCTATCGCTACGGGCAAGCCCTCGCGGAAGAACTGCGCGCAATCGGCGTCAACATGGATTTAGCGCCCGTCGCTGACTTGGAAACCAATATCTATAACCCGATCATCCGCCGCCGCGCTTTTGGCAGCGACCCGCAGATTGTCGGCGCAGCGGTTGCTAACGTCGTGCGCGGGATGCAGGATGCGGGTGTGATGTCCGTCGCCAAACATTTTCCCGGTCATGGCGACAGTTCACAGGACTCGCATACCGAACTTCCTGTTGTCAATCTGGATCGTGAACGCTTGCTGAACACAGAACTCATTCCATTTCAACAGGCAATGAATGTAGATGTTTCCGGTGTAATGGTGGCGCACATCTGGTTTCCCTCATTAGAGCCGCAAGAGAATACACCCGCCACCCTCTCGTACAACATCATCACCGGACTGCTGCGTGAGGAAATGGGCTACGAAGGTTTGGCGATCACCGATGCAATGGACATGGATGCCATCGACTTGAACTACACACCCGGCGAATCAGCAGTGTTAGCGGTACAAGCGGGAATCGATTTAATCGCGTTGGGTCCCCATATGGGTTTAGAGGGGCAGGCGCAAGCCATACAAAGCGTGATTGATGCTGTGCGCGCTGGAACAATCTCTGAGGCGCGCATTGACGACTCCGTGCGCCGTATCCTGAGCGCGAAGCAGCGCTATGGCATCCTGGATTGGCAGCCGCTTGACTCCTCGACCACCAATGAACGCCTGAACCTCGACGCCCATTCACAGTTAATTGAGGAACTGTTTGCAGCAGGCGTTACCCTCGCTTTTGACAACACTGATCTCGTCCCATTAAGCGGCAATATCGCCATCATTTATCCCGGCACACGCTCACAAATTCAACGGGAATGCAGCGTGTACAGTGAAAATGTCAATTGGCTGTCGGTGTCTGCGTCGCCAACCGCCGATGACATTGCCGCCGCGCAAGACGTTGCCAGCCGCGCCGACGTGACAGTTGTGTTTACCAACGATGCCTTCTATGACAGTACACAGCAATCGTTGGTCAATGCCTTACCGCCAGAAAGTACAGTTGTCGTGGCGCTGGCGTCACCGTATGATGTGATGATGTTTCCAAATATCGGCGCGTATATGCTCACCTACAGTCCACTCCCGGCGGGAATTCCGGTGGTTTGCGGTATCCTGTTTGGCAGCCAGCCAGCACGCGGACGCCTCCCTGTGGCATTGTCTGCGGACGTTCCGGCAGGTACAGGGACGGACTAATCTGCTATAATTCTCAGAGATTGTGCTGAGGATGAATGGATTGGGCATTTCGCAGCAATGGGATAATGATGAGAAGACCGTGCTGTTGGTCACTTTCGACGCCGAATGGACGTGGAATGATGTTCGCGAGATGGATCTCAAAGCAGTGGCAATGTATGACAGCGTGGGGCACACAGTAGACATTATCTCTGATGT
>CALMZT010000116.1 GCA_937870805.1 uncultured Chloroflexota bacterium | reverse complement strand
CTGCCGAGCAAATTGATGTGATGCTGCGCGTAATCCGCGCGGCGCGTCCCACCGTTGAAAACTTCCTTGATCTCGGCTGTGGTGACGGCATTATGGGGCGGGCGGTGTTGCTGCAAAACCCCGACGCGCGCGGCGTGTTTCTGGACTTTTCCGCGCCGATGGTGGACGCAGCGAAAGAGAAAACCAGCGGCAAGCACACCTTCATCGTGCAGGATTACGGCACGCTCGATTGGCTGAAATCGGTAGAACTTGCCGCGCCGTTTGATGTGATTGTGTCAGGCTTTTCGATACATCATCAGCCAGATGAGCGCAAAAAGGAACTCTACCGCGAACTGTTTTATCTGCTGAAGCCGGGCGGCGTGTTTTTGAACCTGGAGCATGTTGCGCCGGAAGATACGTGGGGCGAAACTCTGTTTGATGAGTTGATGATCGACACGATCCACGCTTTCGCGCTGCGCACGGGCACGAACAAGACGCGCGAACAGGTGGCGCACGAATTCAACAGCCGCGAAGATAAGGGGGCGAACATCCTCGCGCCGCTGGAAACACAATGTGTGTGGCTGCGAGAAATTGGGTATATTCATGTCGATTGCTACCTGAAAATTTTTGAACTGGCTTTATTCGGCGGCGTCCGCCCGTAAACTGAGGTATGAATGATGTCGAACAAAGATCATAAGCGACAGAAAGCAGCGATGAAGAAACGCCGCAAAGCTAAAACACGGCTTAAGGCGGCTGTTATGCAGACGATCAACTCACTTTCGCTCAAATCGTGGTTGATGAAAGCGCGCGAATTCCCCTTTGAAGAATGCCTGATTAATAAGGATTGGGATGAGAAGGGTACTGGTTCAGAAGGATTGATTCGCCTTCTGGTCTCGCGTCGCCAGTCAAATGGCAATCTTCTGTTTGCGACCTACCTGGTCGATACCTTTTGCTTAGGCTTAAAGGATACGCTGTGGGACGCCAATTTGTCACAATCGCAGTATAACGATTGGGTGAATCGGGTGTATTTTGACGTTGAACCTATCAAATGTGAGCTTGATTTCGCACATCAAATGATTTATCAAGCCATTGAGTATGCCGCGAGGTTTGGTTTTAAGCCTAATCGTGATTTCAAGATGACGCAGCATAACCTGATGGAGCGTGGAACGCTGCCTGAACCGCACCATCTAGAGTTTGGCAAAGATGGCAAGCCGTTCTTTGTGAATGGTCCGCGTGACAATGTGAAAGTGATTCTCGACAAATTAGAGCGTAGTGTCGGGGTAGGCAACTATGAGTTTTTGATTCACTTGCCCGAAGAGTTTGTCGATGAGGATGATTTTTACGCTCAAGACGAAGCAGACTCTACAGAGGAATAGCCTTCATGGATGTACAACTGAAACCCATCGTCGATTTCTTGGTTGGCTTACTAAACACGCCCAGTCCCACAGGCTACACCGTCGAGGCGATTGAGTACGTGCGTATGGCGTTTGAGGCGCTGGCACTTCCCGATACAACCGTCACGGTGACGCGCAAGGGCACGCTGTTGGTCAGTGTCAAAGGCAAGGCGAATACTGCACCGCGTGGCTTAACAGCACACGTCGATACGCTGGGCTTGATGGTCAAGGAGATCAAAGGCAGCGGGCGGCTGAAGACGACGCAGTTAGGCG
>CALMZT010000115.1 GCA_937870805.1 uncultured Chloroflexota bacterium | reverse complement strand
TGAGAGCATCGCTGCCGACATCGCCGATACGCGGTCTTCCTCGACGCCAGCCGGAAGCGATGATGCCATAATCAAGCCATCGACACTGACCACCGCCGACGCTTCAATTTCGGGGGTCGTGGATTGAAGGTCACGCAAACGGTCAACCATCAATTCTGTACGCGATTTCGCCATAGAGATAAACTCCTCTCAAAATTGTGACCCGACGCCGGGCGGATGACTGCGCAGGGGAAAAAATCGCTCAACGAGCGTTAATGACCTTGCATAATAAAATGACGTGCATTCGCAGCACGTTCTTTACGCCTATTATACAAAACCTGCTGTAAAGAGCAAGTTAACGCTGGTTTGAGAGACAGGTCTCTGATTAACAGGGGATAACAGAGTAGCGTTTTATTTGCTTATGCGATAATAGCTAGTGTTTGAGGCTGAAATTCCAGAAGCGGATGTTATTTTGAAACCAACTTCTAACTCGAAAGTTTGATGTAAGCTGAAGATGCAGTGAGATAGCAGAGATGTTCCGTGCCAACAGATGTTCGATTTTGGTGTTTCAAGTGACATTTTGTATACCTCCTCATGAGTGTCTCACGCTCAAGTGTAGCAAAAAACGTCGTTCATTTGAGTTTCTTTTGACACTTTAATGCGAGGTGTAATGTAAGCGGTGCGTTAAAGGCGAGCGGTAAAAGTAAGTCTTCCGATTTTGAGAATACGGAGCTTTATATTTTCGGGCGCACACGCAGGTGCGTCCCTACGTATTGCGGTCTTTAATCATCGAATTGGTACAGGAATGTAGAGTGCTGAGTGCAGCGTAATGCTCTTTAACTAAAGAATACGGAGTAGGAAACCTATGTATCTGCCCACCATCGGGCGCACACGCAGGTGCGCCCCTACAGACCCCTTCTTTTACTCCGTCTTTAAAAGTTAAACTCAGTGAATCACGGATTGAGGTGAAACGAACACAGAAACCGCCAGTGGAGGTGGGTAGAAGCGTTCGACAGCGCGCACTAGCAGCTTGCGAAAGTGATGAAAACGGAGCAGGGAGGGGATGAGTTTGTGCCGTCCTTTACCGGGACGCCGGGTGAACAACCAGCGCGCCAAGACCCACACGTTCTGCATCAGCAACCCCAAACCCAATAGGAAAAAGCGCAGGGCCGGGTTGCGCGAGTTGGTCAGCACCTTGACCTGACGCAGCCCGCGATAGGAACACTCGACGCCAAAGCGACGGCGGTAGCGGGTGTAGACCTGGCGCGGTGTCCAGTCGAGCAGCACCAGCACGAACGCCAGCCACTTGCGCTGCTTACGCTTCGTTTTGGGGTCATGGACCCGCGTATCGACCAGCGCTAAGCGAGCGACTGTGCCGTCGGTGAAGGTGTAATCGGTGCAGTAGCTGCCCCGTCCACGACACAAGGCGCGGATGCCGCCGCTCTTGCCGCGAATGGGACACGCCAGCAGCGCCGCTTGACCGGTGTGTTGCAAATAACGGATGATCTCACCCGAACAAAAGCCTTTGTCCAGATACAACACGCTGGCGTGGATGCCCACATGGGCTAAGCGCGCTAACAACAACTTGACCACACTCAGCAAGTCATCGGCGGGCAGCACATAGGTCAACGCCAGCGTCAGGCGTACCTCACGCCAGATGACATAGGCGCTGGCAATGCGGAAAAAGTGGGTCGTTCCCGCTTTGGCTTGCCCTTTGCGTGTGTAGGTCAGCAGTTCAGGCGTTTTCCCGTAAAACGGTTCATCATGGGTATCTATCGCTACTTCCAACCCGCCACGCGGCATCCCCGCAGGCAGCGGCGCTGCAAGCGACGCGTTCATTTCCGCCTCCTGCTGCTGCAAATCGGCAACCGCCAGCGCGCGGTTCAACTGCTCCCGCAGTGTGTTGCTAGCCACCACCCCGCAGCTATCGGCACACACCGCCTCCAGACTGCTGCCCTCCGCTACCGCTTTCAGCAGCAGGTTGAATGTCTGCTCCGTCGAACTGCTATACCCCTCGGTTCTCACACTCAGATGCGTCTCCATCCTGTCCAGCAGCTCCCGCGTACCTCTTCTGCATTCAGCACATTTTCCGGTATCATGTTCTCGACTTGGTTTAGTTACGGTCGGTGTGGTAACTAGAACCTTAACTGAACCAAGTCACTTGTCAATCCATACCTTACTTTCGTGATTCACTGAAACTGCATGACGCTTCGATTGCTATGCTCGACATATACACAGTGTCCCACCCCTCTCAATTTTTTGGCTCTCACCTTCCATTTGTTGACTCTGATATACTACACGTACTAGCAGCGTAGGGTAGGCGTAATATTGGTTTTGTCAATGCGCTGTATAATCTGTAGCAAGAATGATAAAGGCTCATGGATAAATCCGGGGCAAACAAGGGGTTTAAACCCCTTGTTCGAGATGAAATAACCCTACTTGTACACATGAGCCACGATGAATTAAGGAACAAGTCATGTCAAATTATCCGCACGAAACGCAGCGCACGCCCCGCGCTACCAGTAGCAATCAAAACAATGCCAGCATTGTACAGTACGTGGCGGAGCGTATCGCGCAGAGCGTCGGGCAGGTCATCATTGGCAAGCGCAACGAAATCAGATTGACGCTTCTCGGTCTGCTGTGCAAAGGTCACATCCTCATCGAAGATATTCCCGGCACCGGAAAAACCACGATGGCAAAGGCACTGGCGCGCTCAATGGGCTGCGAGTTCAGCCGTATGCAGTTCACACCGGATATGCTGCCTTCAGACATCACAGGGGTCTCGATCTTTAACAAGAAAACGGATGCTTTTGAGTTCCACCCCGGACCGTTGATGGCACAAGTTGTGTTAGCTGATGAAATTAATCGTGCGACCCCCAAGACACAATCTGCCTTGCTTGAAGCGATGGAAGAGCGCCAAATCACAGTAGAAGGGCGCACGTACCCAATGGCAGACCCCTTCATGATTCTGGCAACACAGAACCCTATTGAATACGAAGGCACATTTCCGCTGCCAGAAGCCCAACTTGACCGATTTTTGATTCGCATCCAGTTAGGCTATCCAGCACCCGCTGAAGAACTCACGGTGCTATCCGCGCAGCAATACGAACACCCCATTAACCAGATGCAACAGGTCGTCACGCTTCAAGAGTTATTGGCGGCACAACAGGCTGTGAAAGAAATCTACGTGGCGGAAGAGGTCAAACGTTACATTGTCGATCTGGTGAACGCTACACGCACGCATCCTGATGTGTATCTTGGCGCAAGCCCGCGTGGTTCGCTGGCGCTGTTCCGTACTTCACAGGCGCGCGCGGCGATGGCAGGACGTGATTATGTGATTCCTGACGATGTGAAAGCACTGGTGGAAGTGACGTTAGCTCACCGTGTGATTGTCAGCACTACCGCGCGCATCAAAGATATTTCATCACGCACCATCGTCAATGACGTGATGACGACAACGCCTGTCCCCGGCGCGTCACTCCGCTAATCTCATGCCCAACCGCCGCAACGCCGTTTATCTGCTCCTGATTCTAAGCCTGCTCACTGGATTATTCACGGGGCGCTCGTTTTTCTTCAACCTCGCCTATTTGTTCGCCGGGCTACTCATGGTGTCATTTCTATGGGCATGGGTTTCCGTGCGTTGGATTGGCATCAGCCGCCGCACACGCGCCCGCCGCGCGCAAGTGGGACGCAACCTTGAAGAGTCATTCGCTGTGCGCAACACTGCCATTTTGCCAAAACTCTGGTTGGAAGTGCGCGATCATTCGGATTTACCGGGACACCGTGCCAGTCAAGTTGTGCCGACGCTGTTGGGGCGCAAAAGCTACCGTTGGGATGTATCCACGCCATGTCTCACGCGCGGGGAGTTCCGTTTAGGTCCGATGACGCTGCTGAGTGGTGATCCATTCGGATTGTTTATCTCTCCACGTCGCTTAGGGGCAACGTCGCGCGTGGTGGTTTTCCCCGCTACCGTACCGATTACGCGCTTTGAGATGCCGATGGGTCTGTTGTCTGGTGGCGAAGCACAGCGCAAGCGCGCCAATTACATCACGACTAACGCCGCGGGTATCCGTGAGTATGTGCCGGGCGACAGCTTCAACCGTATTCACTGGCGCAGCAGCGCACGGCGCGATGATTTCATGGTCAAGGAATTTGAGATTGACCCGCTCGTCGATGTGTGGGTGTTTGTCGATTTTTCCGCGGCGTCGCTGGTGGAAGACCCGACTGTCCAACGTATCGGGCGCACAGGTCCTGTCATTCCGATGGGTGTGGAAATTCCACCATCAACCGAAGAATATGCTGTCGTAATTGCTGCTTCGCTGGCAAACCACTTTATTGAAGATGAACGCTCAGTAGGCTTTGCCGCCTACACCCCACACCGCGAAGTCCACGAGGCTGAGCGCGGACACAAACAACTCTCGCGCATTTTTCAATCGTTAGCAGTGGTGCGCAGCTTCTCACCTTACTCACTGGCGCAAATGCTGACTTTGGAAACCCATTATCTAACGCGCGGGACGACGTTAGTGATTATCACCTCTTCATTGGATACGACATGGGTTGCCCAAGCGCAAGTTTTGGGGCGAAAAGGTATTCGCCCGATGTGCATAATGATTGATCCACAAGAATTTGGCGGCGGTCAGTCATCGGACGAGACACGCGGCTTGCTGCGCGCGGGACGCATCCCGACGCTGCTGGTCAAGCGCGGTGATGATTTGACGACGGCTTTAGCTCAGCGTCCCCTATAATGCCACCAGCGATATTCCGCGACGAATGTATATCCCGCTTCCTGGGCGGCGGTCACAGCCTGTGTTTGACTTAAAGGGATGACCGCCCCTGCTGTATCCCATTGATAACGCGCACGCACAGCCTGTGCCTTGCGAAATCCCTCTGCTGAAAGTTTTCCTTCGAGCCACACGCCGCGATAGTTGAAGGTGGTGACAGGCAGCAAATATAAGTCATTGGGGTGTGGCAGATTGTCAGCCGTCCCATCAGAACCATACAGTGCGCAGGTTTCATCTTGTGTCTGATAGCCACAGCGCGCGAAGGCTTTTTCACTGCCTACATTATCAACCGCTATGAGCGCGCGCATAAGGGCTGCGTCCATCGTGTGACCCGCGTCTGTGCTGGCGGCGATCAATTGTGACGCAATCCCTTTGCCGCGATGTTCAGGCAGCACCGCCAGCAAATCCACTTCCCATCGCCTCATGCCTTCCGAAGATAAGGTAAGGAAACTATCGACAAAGCCCACGACGGTATTGTCCTCAACAGCAATGTGCGTGACGTGATCGGGTTCGGCAATGACTCTGGCGATGTAAGTTTCGTCAGCTTGCTCATCTTCCCACACGCGGCGCTTCACGTAGGCGATTTGTAGTGCGTGCTGTGGGGTTGCCTGTTGTATCTCAAGCGTCATCGGGTATCATTCTCCGCGTTTCACAGGATGAAAGAGTTTGGGTTTGATCGCAAAAACGTCAAAAAGCACCAAAGCCAACTTCTACCTTTACGTGACTGTTTTCACCAGCGGCTTGTGTACGCTGGGGATTGAACTCTCGGCACAGCGGCTGATTGGCAGCGTGTTTGGCACAAGCAATCTGGTTTGGGCAAACGTCATCGGTCTGATTTTACTTTACTTAACCATTGGCTATTTCATTGGTGGGCGCTGGGCAGATCGTTCGCCGCACCTGACGACGTTTTATCATATCATCATCTGGGGGGCGTTTATCAATGCCTTTGTGCCGTTGGTCGCGCGTCCGGTGATTACGGTTGCGGCGAATGCTGTGTTCGGCGTCGAGGCGGGGTTAGCGCTTGGCTCGTTTCTGGCTATTCTGATATTGTTCGCCGTGCCAATCACGCTGTTGGGCTGTGTGTCGCCGTTCGCTATTCGTCTCGCCGTGACTGATGCAGATAAGGCAGGCAGCGTTTCCGGGCGCATCTATGCCATCAGCACGCTTGGCAGCTTGCTTGGTACGTTTGCGCCGAATCTGATTCTGATTCCCACCTTTGGAACTTTTCGCACGTTTCTGCTGTTTGCGGCGCTGTTGTTCGTCGTCGGTATGATTGGCTTATGGCGAGTGCAAGGGATGAAGGCGCTGCGCTGGCTGTGGATGCCGCTGGTCATCGCGGTGCTGGCGCTGCTGGTGCGTGTTGATGACCCGCTGCGTGCTGCTGCGCCGAATGCTGTGCTGCTCTATGAAGGTGAGAGCGCCTACAACTACATTCAGGTGCAGGAAGATACCAATGGCTACCGCTATCTGTATCTGAATGAGGGACAGGGTATTCACAGCCAATGGCATCCCACGCAGTATGCATATGGGCGTACATGGGATTTTTTCCTCACGGGACCTTATTTCAATGCGCCGCCGTATTCGCCAGAGCGCGTACAATCGCTGGCATTGATTGGGCTAGCGGCGGGGACGATTGCGCGCCAGTATACGTATGTTTACGGCGCTATTCCCATTGATGGGATTGAGATTGACCCACTGATTATCGAGGTGGGCAGGCGCTACTTTGGCATGGATATGCCGAACCTGACGGCTTACGCCCAAGATGGGCGCTACATGCTCAATTATCTTGACAGGCGATACAGCATCATCGGCATTGACGCTTATCGTCCGCCGTATATTCCCTGGCATTTGACGACGGTTGAGTTTTTTGAAGAAGTGCGTGCGCATCTCACTGATGATGGAGTCGCGGTCATTAACGTTGGACGCACGCAGACAGATCGCCGTTTGGTGGATGCGATGACGGCGACGCTGCTAGAGGTGTTTCCAAGTGTTCATGCGATAGATGTGCCGCTGTCGTTCAATACTATTCTCGTGGCGACTGTGCAGTCAACGGAGGATAGTTACCTGGCGCAAAACCTGGCAGCTCTGCCGCAAGATGCCCCTCCTATGCTGCGGGATACCCTGGCGCTTGGGGTAGCGAATCTTGTGCCTATTAGCTCGTCGGATCTGGTTTTTACGGATGATCGTGCACCTGTGGAAACGTTAGTGGACTCGCTGGTGCTGAACTTCCTGCTGTCCGGCAATATCAATCAATTGGGGGGTGGCGAATGATTGCTCCTGTGCAGCAGAAAACGAACTGGCTGATCGCTGGTTTGCGGCTGTATTTGACCGTCGCGCTGCCCGTGCTGCTCCGCTTCTCCGACATCCTCCGCTCGCGCATCGAGCAGCTGTCGGAGCGCTTCCAGCATGCGATCAAGGAGTACGAGTACTCCGGCGGCTACACGACGGTCTACCCGATCAAGGTCAACCAGCAGCGGCACGTGGTCGAGGAGATCGTCCAGTATGGCGAGCCGTACGGCGTCGGCCTCGAGTGCGGCTCCAAGCCCGAGCTGCAGGCTGTGATCGCGCTCGGCGAGAGCACGGATCACATCATCGTCTGCAACGGGTACAAGGACCACGAGTTCATGCGCCTCGCCCTGATGGCGCAGAAGCTCGGGCACCAGGTCTTCATAGTGTTGGAACAGGTGAGCGAGCTCGAGGTGCTGCTCAAGGTCGCCGACGAGATGGGTGTGAATCCAACCGCCGGCGTGAGGATCAAGCTGTACGCCGAAGGGGCGGGGCGGCTGCCGCTCCTGATCCTGATCGTGCTGGCGACCAGCTTCACCGACCTGTGGCATCGGATCAATATTTACTGGACTGGATTCATGATGAAGGTGTTTTACTATCCTATCTTCTTCAGGATCAGGCAGTTGGGAGCGACGGCCAGCCTGGCGCTCGCGACCGTGATCGTGTTTGTTTTGACCTGGTTTTTGCACGCCTATCAATGGTTCTGGCTCAGAGGCTCATTCTTACTGACTGCGCCGGACATCGTGTTTTGGTCCATTTTGGCCACGCTGGTAGTGGCGAACGTCCTCTACGATTCGAAGCGCACGCGTAAACGCACGTTAGGGCAACGCGCCGCCACACTTAGGGATATTGCACCCGAGGCTCTCGGCGCAGCCGGCACCTTCAGCGTTATGGCGATCCTTTGGTCGCTCTGGAACAGTGATTCGATCCCGGCCTGGCTGGACCTGTGGTCTGTGGTCAAACCGACGCTGGAAAGCGTGGGCGTGTTGGTCCTCAGTTTTCTCACCATCCTTGTGCTGTTTATCGTGGTGACCTGGCGCACAGCCCGCTCTGAAACAAAGACCGGACCAGCTGCAAAGTCTCCCGACTTTTTTAGATCTGCGGCAGCCAATGGCGGCGCCATTCTGTTGCTGTTTTTCGTTGGAACCCCAGCGGTGTACAGCCAGATCGGGGGCAAGGCCCAGGCACTGATCGCGGACCTGACGGTAAATCGGCTCAGTGATCGTGAGGCTGCATTGCTCCAACAGGGTTATTATGAGGACTTGACGGGTGTAAACAAATTCAATTCGCAGCTGTGGGAGATTTACACGAAGCGGCCCTCCGATTGGGTCGCGATCCGGGATACGGCCGCGGTCCGATTTACGAACGACAACCTGATTACGGAACTTGTGCCATCCACCTCGATCGACTACAACGGCACGCGATTGACCATCAACCGCTGGGGAATGCGCGATCAGGACTACGAGCAAATCCCTGCTGAGGGTACGTACCGCGTCGCATTGATGGGTCCGTCGTTCGTTATGGGTTTGGGTGTGGCCGATAACGAAGGTT
>CALMZT010000114.1 GCA_937870805.1 uncultured Chloroflexota bacterium | reverse complement strand
ATGAGGTCGGGCATATCGTGCTCGCCGGTGGTCTTCCGCCCGGCTGGGCGATCGACAAGATCAAGTCGCACGGCGCCAAGCTGATGGCCTTCGCGCCCGCGCTGAGCCTGGCGAAGAAGCTGATGCGATCTGGCGTCGACGCCATCGTCATCGAAGGCATGGAGGCCGGCGGCCACATCGGCCCGGTCTCCACCACCGTCCTGGCGCAGGAAATCCTGCCGCACGTCAGCCACGACATTCCGGTCTTCATCGCGGGCGGGATCGGACGCGGCGAAGCAGTCGCGGCCTATCTCGAAATGGGCGCGGTCGGAGTGCAGCTCGGCACCCGCTTCGTGTGCGCGAACGAAAGCATCGCCCACGCCAACTTCAAGAAGGCTTTCATCCGCGCTTCCGCGCGCGACGCGATCCCGTCGGTCCAGATCGACCCGCGGCTCCCCGTCATACCAGTCCGCGCTCTCAAGAACCGCGAGATGGAGAATTTCGCGGCCAAGCAGCGCGAGGTCGCGCAGAAGCTCGACGAAGGCGCGATCGAAATGGCCGAAGCCCAGCTCCAGATCGAGCATTACTGGGCCGGCGCGCTCCGCCGGGCGGTGATCGAAGGCGACGTTGAGACGGGATCGGTCATGGCCGGTCAGTCGGTCGGAATGGTCAACCGCGAGGAGCCCGTAGCCGACATAATCCGCGAGCTGATCGACGAGGCAGCCGCAGCGCTAGAGAGCCGCGGCTAGGGTGCGGTGACGCTCTAAACAAATGTTATCGTGTGTTTCGGCTCCGTCCCGCAAATTACATGTGGGGTCTGTCGTGTGCCTGCGTCGTCTAGCAACAGAAGGATTGGACAGGCCCCACTCCGTAAGCCGCGCTCCCCTGAAAAATTGAACGGCTTTTCCTACCGAAGGAAGGGCTTTCACCCGGGTTGAAGACTAGCGGGCTGGGAGGCGGGCCCCAACTATCACAAGTTAACGCATGAGCTGTGCCGTTCCGGCGCTCTCTCCGGGCGCCACTGTGCGGCTGCCGCTTCGTGCGATATCAATGACGGGTGATACGGGGGCTCAGACTACCTTCCGGACGCGTGATCGCGGTCGGGCGCTACATGCTGTCGGCGCTCCTTCCGATTCGAGCCGCGGACGTGGCACGGCCCGCACTGCTCTCGCGGCGCACCGAGCACAGATAGCAATATCATCGCGCAGATTCCGTACACAGGCGTTGCGCAGATTATCGCGCGCAATGGCGATAACTCGTGGCTGCAAGTCAGTTTCAACGGCTTGCGCGGTTGGGTATCGGCGCAATACGGCAGCATCAATGGCGATGTGAACAGCGTCCCCGTCGCAGGCTAAAACAATACTCGTAGGGGCATGGCGCGTGTCATGCCCTTCTCTTTACTCTCTTGTGTTAACTTTGCGACCTTAGCGTCTTGGCGGTTGGCTGTCTCGCATTTGCTGAAAGCTGACCGCTGATCGCTGACAGCTTTCCCAATAGCTCAGCAGTAATATTTCATCTAGCATTAAGGATACTCCGATGTAAATCTAACACAGTAGGGCTATCCTATAATCAAAACCTAAAGAAACTAACACTTAGGTGAAGAAAAACCCCAAAGCGAAAGCAAAGGGGTTTTTTGATTCTTGGGAGGAACTGCATGAATAGTTTTGATTATTCACAGGATTTTGAGCACATGAATTTCCGCGAACACCCTGAACGATACCGCGTGGGCAAAGGTGAGCAAGGTGTGCTGCTCGTTGAGCCGTACAAGTCTGAGATTTTGCCTCACTGGCGCTTTAAAACGCCCGCTGTCGCCCGCGAATCGGCAGATAAAATTTATCAACTGTTCCTGGATTACAAAAAGCAGCAGGATTTTGTGGGCATGGATATGGCGCGCAAATATTTACAGATGGGTTTTACCCGTGCGCGTCGTTATGCCAATCACAAAAGTGGTCGCAAGTACGATGCAGAGGGGCAAGTGCTGCCGCGCGACGAAGACCCGGTAAAGGCAGAGGCGGCGAACATCTTTTACGAGAAGTACCAACAGGCAAAAAATGATCCCGATTACGTGCGTATGAAAAAAGCGCATCAACAGCAGTATGGGTAAGAAGCTATCTGAAAATTCAGTTTTGAACCGCCAAGACGCCAAGTTCGCCAAGCAAGAAAGACAAATTGAACCGCCGAGGACACCGCATTGGGTACAACGTAGAACACCGAGAAAAGAGGTGAAAAACCTCTTTCGGCAAACATTGCATCCTGCATTATCAAACAGCTTCCAAGGCGAATTATGGAGCAGAACGTTCGCTGGCATAATACAAAAAAAGACAGCCCACCGCGACTGCACCCAATAGATGCCACAATGCATGTCCCTGCAACAGACTTTGCGGCGCGCACACCACGCGGCTGTTGTCGAGTATCCAGATGCCATATGCCAGCGCGAAAATCCCAAGTCCAGTTTGCAGCCAGCGCCGCGTCATCGTCGGTCTGCGCCGCAGCCAGTACAGCCATTCGATTACCAACCCCACCACCAGCACAATACCAAAGGTGTAACGTCGCAGATCAGGGATAATGATCTGGATCACCGTGAGCACAACGTTGAGCACTAGATAAACCGCCATGCTGCGCCTATCAGACCAGCCATTGAGCCGCCCCAAAGCGTACACCAGCACAAACGACGCCAGCAGATACATGCCCAGAATGTCGAAAAACTGCCCTATAAACGTCAGCGAGGCATGATAAAACGCGCTGCCTACGCCGACGATCCCTGCCATCGTCCCAAGCGCTGCGCCATACATAGGCAGCAGCCGCGACCTTCGCTCCAAAAGTACGGGGCTTACCGCGATCATCCAAATCCCCACGAACACGAAGCCGAACGACGAAACAGTATTCGCAGGCTGACGCACAGAATCTTGTGCATGAACCGTCTCGCAAAAGCAGTTGCCCGCCGCTAAGCACGTCGATGGCTGCATTACATCCCACATCGCCACAGGGATCACTGCCAGCACCGCCATGCTCACAACGGTGATGACCAGCCCCACAATGAGCGCGATGAAAAGACGCCGCAATTGAAACATCATTCTGCTGTTCTCATCTTCTTAGGACTTACGCAGTTGGGTTCACGAACAAGGGGTTTAAACCCCTTGTTCAAGCACAAATCGCGGTTCAACTGCGTAAGTCCTGTTCTCATATCTCGATGTTCTACGTTGTACTCAACGCAGTTTACAAGCGCAGGTATCTAATGCAAGGGAGTTGAGCGTTCGCTTTGACCTCACCCCAAACCCCTCTCCCACCGCGCAAAATGGGATAGGTTGGAAACGTGTATGGCGCGGGAGAGGGGCTTCAAGACGCGCGTAGTCGGGCGTTTGAGCATCAAAATAGGCTTAATTTTGGTGTATTTTGAATGGGATGTTGAATCAAGAATTAAAAACCTACTCTTGTGAAGGGATAGAGGGTGAGGTCTTGCACGTCAAACCACCACACCAAAATATTTCCAGCGTCCCTCGTGCTGGCGAAACAGGCTGCGTTCGGTGAACGACGCATCGCGGTCTTTGACAAACAACGTCGCACGAAACGTAACCGTATCGCCCGCTGCCGCCAGAATTTGCAGCCCCGCGAAACGTGTGGCGTGAGTGAACGCCTCTAGCTCACGTTTCCATTTCGCGGTATCAGCCTGATAATGCGGTCCGTCGGGGTGCGTCGTCTGCATGATATAGTCGGCGCGATCAAGTGCATACGCCGTGTAGCGTGCCCGCATCAAGGCTTCAGGTGTTTGCGCTGGCACGCCCTGATGCAGCACGCGGCAGCACTTTTTGTATTTAAGTCCACTGCCACAGGGACAATCATCGTTGGGAGAAATTTTCACTCGTTTTATCGTCCCTTTATTTTGAACGCGACCATCACCATTCCGGCAATAGCGATATTACCCGGATCGAAGGCTTGCGCTTCGTCATCGTCATCCAGCGAAGATTCAGGTCGAACATGGGGCGTTTTCGCTATCGTTTATTCTCGGTGCTCTCGGCATCTCATGGAGAAATCAATTAGACTGCGAACAATGGGCTTAAGCCCATTGTTGAGGTAAATCATTGTGTTCGTTTTGATTTTTCCATCAGTAGATTAACGTGAGTTTTGGATAAGGGTTTTGACCGGGTGGTTTTCGATAAGGGCAAGGCATGCCTTGTTTGAAAGTTCTTAAGCAAAACTGACGTTAGATTAAAATCTATTGAAAATGAATTTAATTTCAGCGGGAGCACACGTTGGTGCTCCCCTACTCTTATACTTTCCTGGCGAACTTGGCGTCTTGGCGGTTCATCTTGCATTTTACTGTTTTCTCACCGTTCCAGCGTCTTCTGCTGGTTCATCAACAGCACTTCGACCTCTGCGCGCGTCACCATCGCTGCATCGCCCGGAACCGTCAGCTTCAGCGTCGCCAGCGCCACGCCAAAGCGCAGCGCGTCCGTGATCGCCGCATCTTCCAGCAGGCGGCAGATCACGCCCGACGCAAAGGCATCCCCTGCCCCCAAACGATCTACAATCGTCGTCGCAATCGCGGCTACATGCACCGTCTCGCGTCCATCGCACGCCGCCGCGCCCTGATCGCCATTGGTTACGATGACCGTACCCTGCCACTGCGCCTGCAACGCCTGCGCCACCTGCCGCGCATCTCCCTGCGCCTTAAACAGATTGTGCGCGTCCCGCAGCGCCACGAACACGTAATCCGCCTGCTGACAAAACGGCATCAGAGCCGCCGCAGCCGTCGGCGCAGCCCACAACAGCGCACGATAATTGACATCAAACGACACGGTAACGTCGTGAGCACGCGCAAATGCCACTGCCGTTTGCACCGTCTCAGCACAATTATGACCCAGGGCGGGCGTAATCCCGCTGACGTGCAGCCAGCGCGCCTGCTCAATCACAGGTAAGGGAAGTTCCGCAGGGGTCATGCGGCTGGCAGCCGAACCCGCGCGGTCATACCACACTTTAATCCCGCGCGCGCCCTGCCCAAACTCCACAAAATACAGCCCCATACGCTCGCCCGCCGCCCACGTCACATGACTCGCATCGACGCCCTGCTTACGAATCGACGCCGCGCACTGCTGCCCCAGCGGGTTATCGGGCAGACGCGAATACCACGCCACACGCTTGCCCATGCGCGCCAGATTGATTGCTAAATTGGATTCAGAGCCGCCGAAGTTCATCTCTAGCTGTGCCGCCTGCTCCAAACGTAAGCTGCCCAACGGCGACAGCCGCAGCATCGTTTCGCCGAGCGTGACCAGTTCAACGTTTGACATAAACGTACAACTCGCCGGGTTGCAGCCAATGATATTTCTGACGCGGAGCAAGACGGTCTATCACGTCCGCCAAAATCGCAGGGTTCAAACGGTTGCCCATAAACAAATCGTTGTGGACGGGAAGCAGCATGTCCGCGTTAATCGCCGTCACCAGCGGCACCGCTTCATGCGGGTCAAGATTGCCCTTCAAGCCCAACTGTTCGCGCCACCAGTCGCGCCCATTGACGGGCAGGCA
>CALMZT010000113.1 GCA_937870805.1 uncultured Chloroflexota bacterium | reverse complement strand
TGAAAAATCATCGCTGTTGTTTGAACTCACCGAAAAGTCTCTGAAAATATGATTGTTGAGATGTGCAAAGTCGAGCTAATGATATTTTGTAAAAAAAGCATGTCTTCAAAGCCACACCTTTTCTGTTTTTTCCGTATTTCAGTTCGCTTCCAAAGCGGATGATGTTGCTAGTCCACTGCGTCTTTCACACTTTCCCACGCATTACGCACAGCATCCTTGATGCGATCCCATGTGCCACAATTATTTTCTTCCCAACGGGTACGGGCTTCGCTCTCGATCTGGCTCCAATCGTAATCGCGATAGCGCTGATCGTTCGCCAAAGTGTAGCCGAATTGGTAGGCGGGAGAGTAGTAATCGTAGTCGTAACCTGTGTTGGCATAGTTTGACTTATAGTGGTTACGGAACGTCGTGTTGTAGGTTTCAAATCCGCGTGTCGTGCCGTTTGCGGTTGTCCCCACTTGTTCGACGTTGACGTCCTTACGGCGCACGGTATCGTGGATCGTCTCAGTGCGTTCCTGCACATCTTTCTTAATTACGACCTCTTCGACCACCCGCGCTTCTTTGTTGAGGACGACTTCCTCGGCACGTTCCTGGACTTCATAAGTCTCTTCCCCTGTCATGAAGTCCGCATCTGTCGCCTTCCGATCAATCAGATGACGCTCAACAGAGACACGTTCTTCACGCAACCGCACCTGTTCTTCCACAGGCGTTTCAGTGATGTAGCTGCTGACCCACACACCGCCGCGCTCGATTTCACGCTTGCCGACTTTGAGTTCTTCTTCAACGACTTCAAGACGCGCTTCGTCATCAACATTCGTGTAGTTCTGGCGTTCGCGTTGCACATTTTCCGCCTGATAAGTGGGACTGCGCTCATCAAAGCCTTGTGAGTCGCTTGCCTGCCAATTCTCAGCACGAGTGTTAATGTCCACTGGATCATGACGCTTCATGATGTCAAGCACTCTATCGTGCCATTCATCAGCAACATGAGCCGTCACAAGCGTGCCGCCCCGACGAATCCCTTCCGCGTAATAGCCAGCGCTTTCTTCATCAACGCCGAGCTTCACGAGTGAAGCAGTAATACCGCCCGTGACTGCGCCTGCGGCTGCACCGACACCTGCTCCAACTAGCCCCGCCACCAGCGGACCCGCTGCGATCACCGGACCAATACCTGGAATAAGCATCGCGCCAAGCCCCACTAATGCACCGACCACTGCGCCAAAGCTTGCGCCTTCGCCGCTGTGGACATCATCAGCATAGTCACTGGATTGAAGGCGTGTCGCATATTCGCCAGAGGCATCGTTTGCCACGAGGCTAATGTTACTGCGCTCAAGACCTGCCTCTACCAATTGTTCGACAACGCGCTGCGCTGTCGCAAAGTCATCATAGAGAGCGATGATTGCTCTTGCCATTTCAAATCTCCTTTACCGTTGGGTACTCAAGTGTGAAACACAAATATATCTGGATCATGTCGTGTACAAAAGGGAGGGTTGAACTCCCTTTCCCATTTGCTTACGTTATATCGGGTGTGCGGCGTCCAAACAGCAGCGCTGCGAGAAACAGTAGGATGAACACCACAAACAGTAGTTGTGCAATCCCTGCCGCTGTACCAGCGATTCCGCCAAATCCGAAGATGGCGGCGATGACCGCAACGACGAAGAAAAACAGTGCCCAGCTCAACATGGCGTAGTCTCCTTTCGACTGATAAACACATGGAGCTTCGTAAAGCTGACTTCAATATATATTGAGACTGCTGGAGTAACATGACCCACCTGTCACGAATTCAGATAGTCCAGGGGTTTGATATTTTGATAGCCAATAGGGATTGATTTGAGCGTGGTTGGTGGGATTGGGGGCGTAGGCAAATTAGAAATCATCGACTTAGCAACAGAGTTCGGTTAAATTTATCATGGGACATCTTTCTTTTTGGGAATGAGACGCTTAACGTTTCTTTGAAAAATGCTGTCCCACCCTAAACAAAACATGCCTTATTTAAGGAGATGGGTGAAATGAAAAAGTTATTGCTTGCCTGTGTTGTTTTGCTTCTGCTGAGCACGGGCATCTCGCTAGCGCAAGATACCCCTGTGGAGATCACCTACATGATGTGGGGTTCACCCGAAGAACTCGCCGTGTGGCAAGTCATCGTCGATGATTTTGAAGCCGCGAATCCCAATATACAGGTGAACGTTGATGTCAGCGATTGGGATTCTTATTGGAGTCGTCTTCAAACATTATTCGCCGGAGGTACGCCGCCCGATGTCTTTGCGATGGATGCGCCGCTGTATCGTGATTGGCAGTCACGCGGCGTACTTTTGAATTTGCAACCCTACCTTGACGCCAACCCTACCGCGCTTGATGGTGTCTATCCGAGCACGCTCGAAGCCTATCAACTGGAGGACGGCATTTACGGTTTGCCGCGCGATTTCCAGACGATTGTCCTGTTTTACAACAAAGACCTGTTCGACGCTGCCGGATTAGACTATCCCAACGAAGATTGGACGATGGACGACTTGCGTGCCGCCGCCGCGGAGCTTACCGTAGACGTTGATGGCGATGGTGTAACCGATCAATGGGGACTGTACGCCGACCTGTACGACATGGAACTGTTTTGGAGCAGCGTGATCTGGAGCTACGGCGGGGAAATCCTGAATGAGGATTACACGCAAACGCTGCTTGCCGAGGGTCCCGCGCGCGATGCCTGGTACTTCATCAACTCAATGGCAGTCGAAGACCGTTCGATGCCCGACCCAACACAGGTTACGCAGTACGGCGATCCCTTTGCGGCAGGTGTCGCGGCGATGACCACCATCGGTCATTGGGTGATCCCCGAATACGCTGACCTCCCGTTTGGTTGGGATGTTGCTCCGATGCCGTCCGGTCCTGAAGGGCGCGCTACGAGTGTCAACAGCGCTGGCTTCGTGGTCGCTGCCAATACCCCGAATGCTGATGCCGCGTGGCAGTTCATTCAGTATGCCATCAGTTCCACCGGACAAACACGCTTGACCGAACTCGGCTTTGCCATTCCGGTGCTGCAATCGGTTGCCGAAAGCCCAGTATTCCTGGAACAGCAAACCGCACCAATTAACCATCAAGTGTTCCTTGATGCGCTGGAATATGCCCACGTCAAGCCCTCGTTTCGGGGTTATGAAGAATGGGCGGCTGTCGTTGGCGATGGGCTGCTGCCAGTCTGGAACGGCGAAATTTCGATTGACGAAGCGCTGGACAGCATTGTCCCCGCTGCGAACGATGTCCTTGCCGCCAATCAGTAGGGAGTAGCCAGCAGCTTTCAGCAAAGGCGGACGTTTTAAGTACCTCGCCCTCTTTCACGGGTACATAGCTGTAAGTGAACCTGTGAGAGAGGTTTGGGATTTACAAGAGCAGGTTTTTACTGTTCGCATATCGTTAGTGTTCAACGACGCGAGTCTCAAGCCCTTCCCCCGCCCTATAAGCTCAATTTTGGCTACGCTTCCGCATGGGAGAGGGATTGGTGAGGTTAATTTTTGTACTCATTTTCGGACTTTGGTGAGGATAACAATGGAAACTGGACTCAAGCCGATTGGACGTGAACAATGGTGGGTATTCCTCCTGCTTGCGCCGACGCTGTTCGGGCTGTTGTTCGGCGTATTCGGGTCAGTATTTGCGACCCTGGGCATCAGCTTTTTCAGTTGGGATTTACTCACGCCGCCACAGTGGGCTGGGCTAGAGAATTATCTCAGTCTGCTGAGTGACCCCGCATTCGGTAAATCGCTTGCCAACACGACCTTGTTCTCCCTCACCTACGTACCGGGAGTGATTGTCGTCTCGCTCTTCGTGGCGCTGCTGCTCAACCGTCGGATTCGCGGCGTAAGCATCTTCCGCCTGATTTACTTCCTGCCTGTGATTTCATCGGCTGTCGCTGTCGGCTTGGTCTGGAGTTGGATCTACGCGCGCGATCAAGGCATCCTCAACGTCCTATTGCGCGGCGTCGGCTTGCAGCCCGTCAACTGGCTTAGCTCACAAATGGCATTGTTTTCTGTCGTCATCGTCAACGTTTGGGGCGCGATTGGCGAGGGGATGATTGTCTTCCTCGCCGGTTTACAAGCCATCCCCCGCGATTACTATGAAGCGGCACAGGTCGATGGCGCAACAGCGTGGCAGGAGTTCTGGAAAATTACCCTGCCTATGATTACGCCGAGCATTTTCTTTCAGGCGATTATCTCGACCATCAACGCTTTTCAGGCGTTTGAGTACATCTACATCCTCACGCGCACGACAGGCGGCGGCTCATCTGTCCCGACGGTAGTATTCACGATTTACCGCACAGGCTTCAATTATTTCCGCATGGGCGAAGCGTGTGCGCAGGCAGTGGTGTTGACTGTCATCATTGTTGTGCTCACGATCATTTATTTCCAGATGCAGCGCCGATGGGTGGTTTATGAATGAGACGCGCACATTAGCCGAAACTTCGTCGCAAAATGTCAGCTTACATCAAGATATACGTGTTCAGCGTGTCCTTGCTGATGTGCTTACCTATGCTCTCTTGCTCATCGGCAGTATTGCGATGGTGGGTCCGTTCATCTGGATGCTTTCGACATCGTTGAAACTCCCCGCCGATCAATTTTCCCGCACGCTGATTCCCAATACGGCGACGTTGGAAAACTTCCAGACGTTGTGGGCGATGCTGCCGATCAACTATCTGCTCATCAACAGCTTTAAAATCGCGCTCATTACGACCATCGGGCAAATCATCACCTGTGGCATGGCGGCGTTCGTCTTCGCGGTGGTGCGTTTCCGTTTCCGCGAGACGCTGTTTTTCGTCCTGTTAGCGACGTTGATGGTTCCGTCACAAGTCACCATCGTGCCGAACTTTATTCTGTTTCGAGCATTAGGGTTATATGGCACGCAAGCGCCGTTATGGCTGCCTGCATTTTGGGGCGGCGCGTTCGGGACATTTCTGCTGCGTCAATTCTTCCGCACCATTCCGCTTGATTTGGCGGAAGCTGCACGTGTCGATGGTGCATCGTTGTGGCAAATCTTCCTGCGTATTTATCTTCCATTAGCACGCCCGGCATTAGCGGCGCTGGCGATTTTCATCTTTTTGCAATCATGGAATAACCTGCTCACGCCGCTGATTTATCTGCCCGCCGATCTTGAGCAAACGACTCTGCCCGTTGGTTTGGCGCTGTTACAAGCGCAGTTTCCGGGACGCTGGACGATTCAGATGGCAGGCGCGTTAGTCAGTATTGCACCGATTATCCTGGTTTTTTTCTTCGCACAACGTCAGTTTATAGAAGGCATCGCCCTCTCCGGCGTCAAGCGATGAGAGACCTAAACGTCGGGAGTTCTCGTAGTTCTCCCTTTTCTCCAAAAGCGTCGTGCGTCAACACTTTGATTAAGCGATAGCGCAGCCATCGAAGTGAGGGGACTTGACGGCACAGCGTATGCACAAACGCCTGAATAGCATGGTTTGATGCGTAGTAAACAGGTTCGCCACGCATGATATACTTATGAGGAAAGCATTTTACAATTACTCACTCCTTGTTGCTCTGATGAGAACATTATCTGAAAGCGAAGTAACACTGGAAACTTGTCCATCTGACCAGCGAATTTCCAACATATTCAGTTGTGTACCATCGGGAAAACCAAAGTGAACCCGCGCAGAATCGCCAGAAAGATAACCACTGGCAGTTCTTACATCACGGTAGTAGACACCCTGATCGGTGTACAAGATTAACTCGCTGCCAATGGCGCGCGTGTTGCTGCTGCCGTTCCAGATCAGATCAACTTCTAAACTGTTCCCCTCACAAAGCTGATTCTCGAAAAGCTGCGCCGCACCGCGCAGGTTATTCACCACAATGTCCAGGTCCCCGTCAGCATCCAAATCCGCCATGCTCATGCTGCGCCCGCTGCTGAGAGATCCTAAATTCCATTCCGGAATCGTTACAAACTGTTCATTGCCAGTGTTTCGAAACGCCTGATTTTCCTCAACGAGTTCGTGATTGGGCAGGTGTGCAAAAAGGCTGACTTCCATGAAGCCGTTGACTACGTACAAATCGAGAAAACCATCCTGATTCAAATCACCAAATTTGCCTGACCAACTCCAACCTGTAGCGTCTACTCCGGCTTGCTGTGCCGTGTTGATAAAATTATCAACTGATTGCAACACATTCGCATCAACCTGCGGATTTTCTTCAGGATTTAGCCCCCGCCGCGATTGTAAAATTGGATACCATACAGCGATTGCCTCTGGTTCTTGTTCATAAGGATTCATGTCGGTGGAGAATAATTCGATGCGCCCATCATTATTTATATCGCCGAACTCCAGACTCATCGTGCTGCGGCTCATGGTCGTGAATGGCGCTGCGGATTGCCAACCGTTGTCTGTTCGATACCATGTCTGGTCAGGCAAATCGAAATCATTGCCAACCCAAATGTCGAGTCGCCCGTCGTTGTTGAGGTCGACTAAGGCGAGTGCTAAAGCCTGCGCCGTGGTAGCAAGCGCGTTGAGTCGGAAGTAGCCATCATCATTTTCGTAGTAAAAAACGCCACCATTGCCGTTCATTAAAAATTCTGTACCGAAATCCACCAGCAAGCTCGCATCATAGGTCGCTCCAACGAGATCTAAATCTCCATCATTATCCAGATCTGCCCAATTGATGGCATAGAGGGGGTTGCCCACACCGGGAAGAGTCTCCTGTGTGAACTGCCCTTCGCCTTCATTATGCCAATAAGTAGGCGCACTTCTCGTCCGCGAAAAAACGATGTCAAGCCATCCGTCGCCATCTACATCGACAACCGTCACCGCACGTGAATCGCCATGTTCCATACGCTCCGTGCGGAAATTCAAGCCGCCTTCATTCCACAAAATCGTGTTCATTCCCGCGTGGTTTGCCAGGACAATATCAAGATCACCATCATTGTCCAGATCGTTAATCGCGACGCCGCTACCATTCGCTTCGAACATCCTCACCTGGCTTCCACCCGGAACAGTCGTAGTGTGGTCAAGTTCGTGTGTGACGAACTGTCCACTACAAGTCTGTCCGGTTTCATATAGAGGAAAAGTTTCGATACTCACGGGAACAGTATCGGTGGGCAAGTTCCGTTCCCAGTGTGGAAAAATGATGACAAGCAGAAGCGGAGCCGCCAGCAGGTATGGGATGAAACGCATGTTAGTTCCCTAACAATTTCCAGGAGAAGCGATGGTCTGCGCCTAAGCGCCTATCGAGTTCTACAATCAGCGGCACCATGCTATCCAGAACGCGCGCATTCCTCAACACGCCACAGTCCACGGGCTGAAACCCTAAGTCTGTAATCAATTGGGCGACAATAGCTTTGTCAGCATCATGATCGCCCACATAGTGAACATCACGCACAATTCCGCTTTTCGGGTCAATCGGTTCAAGCAGTGTTTGCCAGAAATTGGCTTTAAAAGCGGCGACGACGCGCGCGCCTGCACCAATGGCTTGCGCCGTGATTTCTGCACCAGCAATGCGATTGTCAGGCAAGTGTTCAAAGGGGTTGGAAATATCAATCACCAGCTTATTGCGCAGCAAATCAGCGTGCTGTTGTGCGAACGGTTTCACAGCCGTAAAAGGGATGGCGATGACCACAACTTCTGCGGATTGAACGGCTTCGTAGTTCGATACAATTCTTGCGGCAGGTGATTGCTTGGGGAGGTTGGCTTTGGTCTCTGAATAGCGTGAGCCAAACTGAACATGATGACCTGCATCTAGCCAGCCTCGCGCGAGATGAGTTGCCATGTGTCCCGTACCAATGATGCCGATATGTGTCACATAACCTCCTGGTGGGTAGACATTATAGCACCATTTGGGCACGTGAGGCTTTCTTGGTGTAGAATAGAATTTATATTCAACAGTGAAAATGTCATTATGAAAAAAGAACGACTGCTGATTGAGGCGCATGATAAGGCGCTTGAAGTGTTGCACCACTGTGTAACGTCAAAAGGTTTTCGGGCTTCTGGTTTATCAGCAGGCTATCCTCAGGTCTGGGCACGCGACAATGCGATTACCGCGTTAGGAGCGTTCGTCACTGGAGATCAACAGTTGATCGCTGGCGCGCGCGCCAGCCTGCGTACTTTAGGCGCTTACCAATCTCCACGTGGGCTAATTCACCTCAACGTCAATCCAGAAACAGGCTACATCAGCACCGAAAACGCGGGCGCAGTTGACTCGAACTTATGGTATATCCTGATGCACTATCTGCATCTGCATACGACAGGTGATCTTGAATTTTTGCGCGAACACTGGCAGATCATCAGCAAAGCCCTCGTCTGGCTGGAATATCAGGACATGAATGAGTGCGGCTTGCTGGAGATTCCCGAAGCCGGAAACTGGATGGATCTGGTAGCCGTTCGCTGCAATACACTCTATGACAATGTGCTGTACTATGCTGCGACACTGGCTTACGATCTGATGAGACAGCGTTTATCCGTTGAAACAC
>CALMZT010000112.1 GCA_937870805.1 uncultured Chloroflexota bacterium | reverse complement strand
GAACCTGTGTGTTCGCCCGCTGCTCAGCCCTGTACGCTTGTCCCTACAAATATGTTGTGAACCCTTGTAACCTTCAATTAAATTTGATGCGATTGCCCTGGGATTGTAAGGAGATGACCTGACATTTCTGGTGAGTTTGCACAAAACACAACATTACTGAAAAAGAATTTACTTGCTAACCGCGTGCCGTTCAATCCTCATTGTTGCGATGATGGCGCTTGGTCTCAACCTTGTAATCAACAATCTTTTCAAGCTGCCGTAAATAAGCGGCGGCTTCGGGCGCATCTTCCAGCGGCGCGAACTTCTTATGCGTCGCCGCGTCATAGGGACCCTGAATGATTTCCAGCGAGGCAGACGGTTCCAAGGCGATGAAATTTCTCGCGCCACACACTCCTTACGAGTGAGGCTCTTAGATACAAGTAGTGTTTTTTCGCCCTGAACAAGGGGGTTAACCCCCTTGTTCGAGCTAAGCCTGCGTAACATCAGTAAATAATAGGCAGTGTTGGGAGTCGTAGGGGCAGACCGATGTGTCTGCCCACCAGTGGGCGCACCGGCGTGGGCACCCCTACAGACCCCTTCTTGTACGCCTGATTGAATTGTTAAACAGCATCAGAGGCTGTCTGATAATTCGAGATGTAATATGGAATGCTGTAAAAACTCAGTTCTTCTCTCTATTTTCTCGGTGTCTCGGTGCTTCAAATTTTCTTTTTCTCTTGGCGATCTTGGCGTCTTGGCGGTTAGAAATTGAATTTCCAAACAGGTTCTAATCCCCTTGTTCGCACTAGATTTACCCATGAGACAAGATTTTTCACGCAGCCTCTATAGCTGCCCTCAACGTCTCGTTTGTTCCATATCCTCTTAGGTCGGTTATCGCTCAACCGTCGCCACCGCCAAGCTGTCGCCTGTCGTGCCATTGGGCGCTGTGCCTATCAACCGTTCACCCGTGCGCCAATTGTAGATCAGCAGATGAATGCTGTACTCGCCCGCAGGCAGCCCCGCCATCGACATCTGCGCAAGCTGGCAGCCCACGCCATTGGGTACGCCCGCATCAAACTGTGCGCGCAGTGTCCCCGTTGAGTCCAGCAGATGTAACCCAAACGAGTAGGTATCCGGCGGCACATCTGGCGCTACGCTGAAACCTGTCCAAACATCCAGCCGATCACCGTTTACCAGCGGCGTGCCGATGATGCGCCCTTCGATACCATCAAATGTCCACGCGGGTGTATTGGGGTCGATGCGCCCAAAACCCATGATGCGCATGTCGGCGTTATCGACCAGCGTGGTACAGCGATAGATGTTCCATTGGTCGAACATATACATCATCAGCGACCATTCCGTTGAAATCCACTGCGGCGAGTACGTCAGCCAGATACGCTGCGCATCCCCGACCTTCTGCTGAAGGCTTTGCACGTAGGCTTGCACCGATGGCTGCGTTTCCATTTCGACAATTTCTTCGCGCCCCGGCAGTGAGCCAAAATACTGTTCGATGGGGTGCTGGTGCATCGCACTGACGCCGCCCTCCCCCACAACATTGAGCATCACGTCGCCCTCGCTGAGGTAAGGCGTGAGCGCCTGCGCCATCTCGCGGATGGGCTGCGGCGGCGTGCGCTGAATCAGCCGCGTCAACTCAAAATTACCTTCTACCAACACGGCGGACGCAATCCATAAACTGAGCACAAGCGCAGGTGGCACACGCAGTTTCGCCAGTTGATAGACACCGAAGCCCGCAATGAGCGCCAGCACAGGCAGCAAATCTATCGACATGCGCAGTTCGTTGGTGAGAATCAGGCGGTAAGCGACCATATTCAGCGCCCACACCACAGCGAACAGCAGCCACAGCCAGCGCGCTTTCTTTTCGCGCAGGCTGAAAAACGCCAGCACAAGGAACAATCCGACGCTGGCATTGCTGAAGATGGTCAGCAGTTCACTCGTAAGCGAGATGGGTTCGACATTCTGCAAGATAGGGATGCGCGCGCGTGCCTGCATGAACTGCAAGCCGTTGAGAAACACGTTCGCCCAGGGTAACAATAACACGCCCGCCAGCAGCGCCATGCCCAACGTCATCCACCACTTGGGCGTTGGGCGTTCGCGCAGCAGTTGCAGGCGAACTCCGTTCGCACAATGCCACACCCCAATCACGCCGACAAAGATTGACGCGAATGGATGCGCGTAGAGCAAGCCCGCCGTTGCCAGCAGAAAACACACATAGAGCAGCGGAGAAGCGGGACGGCGTGTATGCATGATACGCACGTACAGCAGCAGGAACAGCGCAACCAAAAGTGCAAAAAAGGTGTAGCGGCGGATTTCGTGCAGATAATAGATAAACCACACGCTGCTGCCCATCGTCACCGCCGCGCCGAGTCCCACCAAACGCTTGCCGCTGATGAGCCAGCCCAACCGAAACACGACAGCAACCGCAAACACGCCCGCCAATAAGGATAATGCGCGCGCCGTGTATTCCGTCCAGCCGACAGTATTGCCCCACGCCGCCAATGTCAGCGTATACACGGGCATTTCGGTAACGTCGCTCGCCGCCAGTTGATTCCAGATTTCGAGGGGCGATTTGGGTGCGCCGAAGTAGCTTGCGCCCGCATCGTACAGCGACCACCACTCATCGAACCACACGCCGTCGCTGTTCAGCCGCCGCGCGCCGAACCACGTCACCAGCAGCAGCACGCCGACGAGCAGCAGCCAGTATTGCAGCGGGAGCTTCGATTTCATAAGGGAAACCTTCAGACATCAGCGAAAGCAAAGATTAAACCGCTAAGGAGCAAAGAAGAAAAAAACATAATTGACTGAAACTTTGGGAAGGTCAATGAATTTGCGTGATACATCTCGTGCCGCTGTAATCGTCGACAAATGTTGTTTGTTAGTCGTCTTTCCGTAATTCCACGTCAGTTGAATTTACTCAACAAAAACACTAATATCACCATTACGATCAACGGCAGCACGCAGCAGATAATGAAAGGTGAATTTCCGAATATCAGTATAAGTATGTAGAGTATCCAGCTAGAAACAGTTCCAATTGCCCCGCCTAGCCAAGTGAGTAACCTTTGAAAGGTTGCAGAATCAACGATTGAGAAGATGCCTGCTATAATTCCAATAATGACGCCAATACTTGATAAGGCTCGTATCAATTTACTGGTCTCCAGCTAGAGTTTGATTATTAAACCCTTAAAAATTATTCACATTATAATTTCCTCCGCAACAGTCATTTAAAAGTCTTCTTCCGTGAAATCCTCTCCGCGCAGCACTTTGCGTAAGCCCTACTGGATTACTTCACGATTTCTCGTCGGGTTACTTCAAAGCACGTTGATACCCACCAGTAGCAGCACCGCCAGCACAACCACGTACACAATCACAGGCAGCAGCGCCGACTCGTAGCGCCGCCCGGCAAAGAGGATAGAATCGGGGTTATCAGGCAGTGTGCGCGTGACCAATCGTGGTCCCAGCCACCACGTCAGCGCTAAGCCGCCAACAAAGCCGCCGATGTGCGCCCATGTGCCGATACGCGGGTTCGTCGCGCCCAGCACAAGGTTGAGCAGCGCGACAATCACAATCTGCCGAAGCTGCATCTGTGCGTATGCGCCGAGTTCCTTGCGATGGCGATAGAGGAAAATCATATCCGCGCCCCAGATGGCAAATACTGCGCCTGATGCCCCTAAGCCAGAGCCGTTTGCGCCCAATGACAGCGTAAACAGCACCGAACCGCCCAAGCCGCCTAATAGATAAATCAGCAAAAAGCGCTGCCAGCCGAATATCCACTCAATCGATCTGCCGATGATGTACAGGGAGTACATGTTGAAGAACAGGTGTGTCACATCAGCGTGCAAAAACATCGACGTGAACAGCCGATAGTATTCACCGCCTTCGACCACCGCCGGACGATACAAAATGGCGAAATCCACGATTGCCTCGCGCAGATCAGGATACATCAGCCCTGCGAGGAAGATCAAACAGTTGATAATCATCAGCGCATACGTCGCATATGGGCGTGTGATCGGAAACGCCACCGCGATTTGCTGGCGTGGGATTTGTGCGCCTGGCTCTGAATGTTCCAGTGGATGCGCGCGCCGGTTTGGTCGTGCGGGTTCTTCTAAAGGATGGCGTGGCGCGTCGGATTCCAGCGGGTGTTGCTTTTCAGACGGATCTTCATTTAACATACAATGCCAATCTTCTCATCGTACCAGTAAAGTCGCAACAATCAGCAGCGCCAGCAGCACTGAAATGTAAATCAACACGAAGGTCGTGCGGCGGTTCAGCGGGTTAATGTCCTCTGCGCGAATCGCCTCAGGATGATCGGGATGCTTGGTGAGATTGAAAAACGGTGCAAGATACCAACCCAACACCGCGCCCCCTATCACGCCGCCAATCGGCGACCATGCCGCCAGCGTCGTCGGCAGTGCCGCAGTGTCGCCCGCCGAATACAGGATGCCCACCAGTAGGTTGATGACGCTGAACATCAGCACACGGTTGCGGCGATGGCGTCCTTTTTCACCGAGCAAGCGCCGATGCTGGTATAAATACGACACTTCTGCGCCGAGCATCGCCCCCACCGCCGACGATGAGCCGACGACTGCCGTGACCATATCGCGCGTCAGCGCCAGCAGCAGCGCCGCCAGCACCATCCCCGTCAAGCCGCCGAGCAGGTAAATAGCGACGAAACGCAGATGCCCGAAAATGCGCTCCTGCCACGCGCCGAACGTGTACAAAATGAACAGCACGACCAGCAGATGCACCAGATTGCTGTGCAGGAACAGCGAGGTCGCCAGCCGATGATACTGCCCGTACATCAGTACATCAGGGAGTTCCACACTGTTGTTTTGCAATATCGTAGGGGATGCCAGCGCGGCGACGAACAGCAGCACATACACGCCGACCAGCACGTAAGTCGCATACGGCTTGACTGCCGGGATATGCAGCATCACTTGTTGGCGCGGTTGTTCACTTTTGGGGGCAGCATCTTTGCGCGGCGGACGCGGCGTCTGCGATGGAGGATCGTTCAGCATGGACAGGCTTTCTCGACAATCAACGGGATTTTAATGGTAGGATGCTATAATGAGTTGAAAGTGATGAGTTGAAAGTGATGAGTAATAAGAATAGTATTTGACTTACTCGTCATTAAAACAAATCTTCAACTGATAGGACTTACGCAGTTGACGGGCGCACCAACGTGTGCGCCCCTACGAGTGCGGTGGAAATTTGAACTCAACTGCGTAACTTCTAAACTGATTTCTACTCATCACTCATCACTCATGACTCGTTACTCATCACTGAACATTGTACACCTTTGGATGACGCTATGCCTACCTATGATTACCGCTGCAAGGCGTGTGGCACAGACTTCGCCTTGTTCTACAAAACCTATAAAGACTACGACGCTGCGCAAAAAATTTGCCCCCACTGCGGCAGCGTGGAGCTTTCACGGCTCATCACGCGCGTCAGCGTCGCCGCACCGACCCGCGACTATACCAGGATGTCGGCGGGGGAAATGCTCTCCGTGTTCGACAGCGGCAACTCGCAGGACGTCGGGCGCATGTTTCAGCAGGTCGGCGGTGGCGCACCCGAACTCGGCACGACATACCACGAAACCACACAGCGCCTGCTCGACGGCGAAAAGCCTGAGAAAATTGAGCGTGATTTGCGCGCGGCAAACAATACGAGTGAGAGCTAGGCGTGCCATTACCTGCTATAAACTATTGGCGCGTAGGGGCATGGCGCGCCATGCCCCTACAGGTGGCAGTTTGTTTAATGTTCCTCCTCACCGCCTGCGCTCCCTCATCTACGCCCGTTTCAGCCTCACTACCTGCATCTGCACCTACGTGGACACCAGCGCCTGCAATCGTCGTGGACACCAGCGATTACCCGACGGTGGACGCGCTGCGCAACGCCGATATTCCACCGCGTGATCCCGTCGATCTGGCGCGGCGTTTTCTCGGCGTGAACGATCTCCCACCCACACCTAGCGATACACGCACGCGCCAGGTCGGTGAGCAGCAAGCCTTCTGGATAACGGACTCCGACGCCAATACCGTGTTTCAGGTCACGGCGACGCTGCGGGCTGTCGGCGAACACATCTACATCTGGGTGGACAGCCGCGCCGATGTGACGAACAACGTTGCGGAATCCCTTGCTGAAGTCTTTGATGCACGTATTTATGAGTCAGTGCGTGAACTGTGGGGCAGCGAACCCACGCCGGGCATCGACGGCGACCCGCGCGTCTATGCCCTGTTCGCCTATGATTTAGCGGCGGGCGTCGGCGGCTACTTTTCCAGCATGAATTTGTATCCCGATGAAATTCAGCCCGGCAGTAATGAGTATGAGATGTTCGTGTTCAGCCTCGACAGCTTCGGCACAAACATCAGCGATCTCAGCGTGCAAAGCGTTTTGGGGCACGAGTTTCAGCACATGATTCGCTCCAACATCGACGATAACGAAGATACGTGGATGGACGAGGGCTTCTCGATGTTCACGGAATGGTACCTTGCTTATCCTAATGCCTTGGGTGCAGTCGGCAGTTTCCTCGCTTCGCCGCGCACTCAGTTGAATACGTGGTCGGAAAATGGACCGCGCGCTCCGCATTACGGCGCTGCCATGCTGTTCTTTGAATATTTCTTTGAGCGCTATGGTTTAGAAATGCTGCAAACACTCAGCAATGACCCGACCAGTGGCATGACGGCTGTCGAAAATACTATCGGCGCAGAGGAAACGCGCGCACTTCTGGCAGATTGGACGCTGGCGAACGTGTTCATGCTGCCGGAGACAGGTTACGGTTACTATGCTGTACCTGAAGGGACATTCACGGGCATAACACCGCTGACAACGATCACCCAATATCCAGCAACCACAAACGGCGTGGGCATCCAATATGCAGCAGACACTTACGAACTGTCCAATGTAGGCGATGCGCAAACGCTGGACATCAGCTTGACGATGGCGCAAACCACGCCGCTGATCGACACCACCGCGCCGAGTGGTGAATGGCTGATGTACAGCAATAAAGCCGACAACAGCGACACGACGCTCACGCGCGCCTTTGACCTTTCTGGCGTGACCAGCGCCACACTGAACTATCGTGTGTGGGTTTATCTGGAAGAGTTTTGGGATTACGGCTATCTGACGGTCAGCAATGATGATGGCGCGACGTGGCAAACGCTGTCCACTGAACATACTACTCCTGAGAACCCGCATGAAACGGCATACGGCGCGGGTTATACGGGGCAGTCGTTCGTGTGGTGGAATGAAAGCGTGTCGCTGGATGCTTACGCTGGACAGCAGATTCTCGTGCGCTTTGAAGTGCTGACCGACGACTCAATTTCGCAGCCGGGTATGGCGATTGATGATGTGGCTATCCCCGAAATCAGCTACAGCGAAGATTTTGAAAACGGCGGTGGGGATTGGCAGGCGGCGGGCTGGCTGCGTACAGACAACCGATTACCGCAGCAGGCGTGGGTACAGGTCGCGCAGCAAGTCGGTGATAGCCTCGAAGTGGCGCGCTGGCTGTTCCCCGACGAAGGTGCAGCGTGGTCAGTGCCACTGGAGCAAGGCGCATCGCGGGTGGTGCTCGTCGTCTTTCCGTTCACGCCTCTGACGATTGTGCCTGTAGAGTATACATTGAGTGTGCAGGCGCGATAGTCATGGTGCACAGCAGGGCGATTGCATCAAAATCGCGAATTGGGTCAAGGAAGGTCAGAAACGTCATTGTAGGGG
>CALMZT010000111.1 GCA_937870805.1 uncultured Chloroflexota bacterium | reverse complement strand
CGTCGGCAATCCCGACTTCAGCAAGCTCCCCAACGCTATCCGCGAGGGAATACGCGCCTGTATCAGGATTTTTGTCGATCAGCCGCCCGTCGGACCCAAAGCCAACTTCGGCTTTGACGCCTATAAGAAATGGGCGAATCTGCTCACGGGCAAGGACAAAAAGAGTTGGGCGAAGGTGTTTGCACCCGGTCCCAAGATGTACGCGGGTTTGACATCCACCTACAACTACACTGAACTGTTTTTCACAGGTGGGCACGGCGCACGCGGAATGTACGCTGATTTCCTTGACGAAGCGGCAATCGTGCTCAACAAGCCGGAACTGAAAGACGCTGCCAGCCAGTTTCGTATCGCCGCACAGGAGTGGGATGCGCTGACGACTGCCCTGCTGCCCGATCACATCCCGCCATTCAAAGAAGCGCGCGAACTCATGCGCCGCCGCTACGAACTGTTCTTGACGCAAGGCGGCGACTCACTGCCCGAACGCCAGCAGATCAGCCAGCGGCTTGATGCGCTGCGCAAAGAAATGGATACCGATTTCCCACTGACGGATGCCGAAGCCGCAACAATGCGCGCCGATCTGCGCGATCATGTCATGCGCGTGCATGATGCTGAAGTCGTCGCCATCGACCTGCTGCAAAGCGTGTAGTTGGCAATTGTAGGGGCAAACCAACACAACCCCGTTCGTAGGGGCGCACCAACGTGTTCGCCCTGTAAACTGGAACAGGACTTGGCGAATCTGAAGGCGCTGGCTGAGGGTTCAACAGGACTCTAATGACTTGGTGCAGCAAATATCGTCATTCGTTGTTATCGCCTTCGTCGTTCGTGGCTTTCTGCTGGGTCACATCCACAATCACCTGCTGAATTTGTTCAGGGCGGATGTCTTCCTGCTGAGACTCCGTGTAAATGGTAATCAAAATCACATGATTAGCCATACGCACGTAATAAATCGCCCGAAACCCGCCGCTTTTGCCACGTTGGACAGCAGGATTTTTCAGCCGTACTTTGTAAACGTCATAACCCACATTTGGGATTTTGTCGCCGGGACGCTCATCAGCTTCGAGGCGCGTTACGAGGTCTTCTACTTCATCGAGTACGGCTGGATACTTGCGTGCCAGCCGTTTTAAGTCTTTCTTGAACGGCGGCGGAACCTCAACCCTCGTCGCCATCTTGCGTGATCTCGCGGCGGATTTCGCCTAAAACCTCGCGTGCGGGTCGTGTTCTACCTGCTAACGCATCGGCGAACCCTTCACGGAAGTTGGCGAGAATTTGCTCATCTGGGGTGTCTTCGTCTAATTCGTTCAAATAGGTTTCAATTGCTTCACGTACCACTGCGGGCAATGGCAAGTGCTGGCGTTCCGCCTCTGCTTCGAGGCGTTGCAGCACTTCCGTAGGCAAGCTCAGCTTGAATTCAATCGTCATTTCACTCATCGTTTAGCCTATTACTACTTTTCTCTATTGTAGCGTGAAATTTTCAATCACGTGGTCATTCAAAGTAATTCTAAGGGCATGAAGATTCCCCAAATAAAAAGCCCCTTCTATCTCAAAGGGGCTGTGAAACGCAATGCGTTTAATCGCTACTCCCGCGCGATCAACACCACCGTTCCCGGCGCGGGTATCCACGCACAGGTGTAACCGTTATCGCTCACCGCGTCCATCTCCAGGATATTGCGCGGCGTTTGTCGTCCGTCAAGATAGATGTAGCGCCCATCGCCTGCCAGACATACGTACTGATAATCGGAATTGGGGAACTCATTCAGCGCATGTCCCGGCGCATCGTAGTACACGACTTCGACAGCAATGATGACGCCTGCCTGTATCAGCGACTCCGGCACAGAACCAACGCTTTGTATCCAGCCGCCGTCACGCATCAGTACCACGCAGTACAAGCCCGGCGCGACGATAAACGAAGGGTCTTGCATTTCAGTACACGTCGGCGGACCAAAAGCGATCAACCGTCCGGTCAACGGGTCAATCACTTCGCCGCCCGCTGCCAAGCCATCGACGCGATACACGCCGTACTGCTGCACAACGCTGTACACTTCCGCTGCAACCTGATCCATGAGGCTGTCACCCGGCACGCCGAACATCGCCTGAATCAGTCCCGGCTCAACGCCGAACCTGCCGATGTTGCCACCCATGTAAGTGCCCGCGCCGCTGGCATCGGTCACGAACATACCATAATCGCGCGCCGCCCGTAAGATGGCTCTGGTAAACGGATGTACGGCGAGGCTGTCTACGTCCACATTCGGCGGAATAGCGAAGCGCGCCCCCATCGGCACACGATTTTCGCTGGTGTCTGTGCCTGCATCTTCACCGTCGATGGCTGGCGCTACAAAACCGCCCGGTGAAATCATGGAGGCAGGCAGGCTGAAACTCAGGGCATGATTGATCGGCAGATTGGGGTCAAGCGTGCCGCCGTTGTCAAAATCCTCGCGCATCACCATGCCGTTGCTGTTGGCGATGCCCGAAGCAGTCACGCGGCGGGTCGGCGGGTCGCTGACGCCGTTGCCGTTGATAGGATAATACATCATCGTGCTGGTTGAAATCGTTGACGAGCTTGTCCAGCGTGCGCGGAAGAACTCATACACCATGCCGTCGTCCTCGTGGATGACGACCATGTGCCCGTCTGAACCTGTGGCGGGCTGCGCACTCGTCGGGATGGGCCACACTTCCACACGTCCATAAATGTTGCTGACAGTCACGGGCGGCACCATCGTTCCCGAAGGCACACGGTATACGGGGGCGCTGAATTCCTCTGAACTGTGACGGAAGGTGCTGATACGCGGCTCAAGGATATAATTGGAACCTGGGGGAATTGGCTGGCGAAACGCGCTGGGGGGATACAAAAACACAGCGGCTTGCACACTGGAACTCGGCAGCAGCGCTACCGTCATTATCGCCAGCGACAGCCATAACAAGGATAAAAATCGCAGCATACGCATTCTACGGACTCCTGTTACATGCTCAAAGATTACAGTGATGTCAGTGTTCATTATGTGGAGATTGTGCATATCAACACAATAGGGAACGGGCATTAGAAATGTACTAAAAATGTAAAAAACAAAAGTGCAATCTGTCTATAAAGGAGAAGTATGTAATGGATAAGTTACAACTTCACCCTGATGTATGAACCGAACTCGTTCATCTGCTTTTTCAGTTAGACTCAGCCTTTCACTTGAGACTTAAATTCCACAATACAAACTCGCATTGTGCTGATAACTGACCACTGTGAACTTGTACAGCCCCGAAACTTGCCACACCCACCTAAAACGTCTATGATTTTTTGTGTACTACGTTACTTTAATTTCGCGCGGAGAATCTCAGCATGACTCACGAACCCGGTGAACTCGTTGGACGGCGCTATATTCTGCATGAATCGCTGGGTGAAGGCGGCATGGGCACAGTGTTTCGCGCGACTGATCGCCTGACCGGGCAAGTGGTCGCCCTCAAGCGCGTGCGCTTGCAGCCTGAAAAACTGCAATACGCGACGCGCGTGATGGACAGCATCTCCGATTCAAGCACCGATTTGCGCCTGACGTTCGCGCGCGAGTACAAAGCGCTGGCATCGCTGCGTCACCCCAACATCATCAGCGTCTTCGATTACGGTTTCGAGGCACATCAACCGTACATTGCGATGGAACTGCTCGATAAGCCGCAAACGCTGACCGATGCCGCTGTGGAGCAATCGACCACCGTGAAGATCGATCTTGTGCTGCAAACATTGCAAGCCCTTGCCTATCTCCATCGTCGCGGCGTGATTCACCGTGATCTCAAGCCGACAAATGTGATGGTCGTCAATGGACAGGTCAAGCTGCTGGACTTCGGCATCGCCGTGATGCACGAGGACGAATCCGGTGATGGCACGCTGGCAGGCACACCGGGTTATATGTCGCCGGAATTGTGGACAACGGGCGTCGCCAGCCGCGCGAGTGACCTCTACGCAATGGGTGTGATTCTCTACGAAATCTTTGGCAAGCGTAAACCTTTTGAGGGCGAATCGCTGGCAGTGCTGGCGATGCAGGTGTTGACAGAGCCACCGGATATGACGCTGGTAGACGCCAATATCGCTATTGTCTCCATCATCGGACGCCTGCTGGTAAAAGACCCGCGTGATCGTTATCAGGACGTTAGTGAGGTTATCGGCGACTTAAGCCGTGCCGCGTGGCTGCCGCTGCCACCTGAAAGCGCCGCCGCCCGCGAAAGTTATCTGCAAGCGGCGCACTTCGTCGGGCGCGAAGCCGAGATGTCGAAGTTGCAATTTCAACTGGAAAATACGCTGCACGGCAAAGGCAGTGTCTGCTTAATTGCAGGCGAAAGCGGCGTCGGCAAGTCGCGCGTATTGGATGAACTGCGCACGCTGGGCTTGGTCAATCATGCGCTGGTGCTGCGCGGGCAAGCGGTTTCAGAAGGCGGTATCCCCTTTCAGGTGTGGCAGGGTGCGCTGCGTTGGCTCAGCCTGCTTGCCGAACTCGACAATGTGGAAGCCAGCGTGCTCAAAGAAGTCGTGCCGGATTTGCCCGATTTGTTGGGGCGTCCTATTCCCAACGCGCCGGAAATGCAGCCACAAGCCGCACAGGCACGCCTCATCAGTGTTGTGGAAAGCCTGTTCCGGCGGCAGGAACAACCTGTTCTGGTGATTCTGGAAGATTTGCATTGGGTGCGCAGCGAAAGCCTAGCCCTTCTCGCCAGCCTGAACTATTTGACGGTTGAAAAACCACTGATGATCGTCGGCAGCTACCGTGACGACGAAGTGCCCGATTTGCCCAAAACCCTGCCGAATGCCGAAATGCTCAAGCTGCACCGACTGACACCGCAAGCCATCACCGAACTGAGCAAGTCGATGCTCGGTGAAGTCGGTGAAAAGCCGGAGATCGTCTCGCTTTTGCAAAAGGAAACCGAAGGCAACGTCTTCTTCCTCGTTGAAATTGTGCGTGCGCTGGCAGAAGAAGCCGGACAGTTAGATCGCATCGGCGTCGAAACCCTGCCACGCCATGTACTGACGGGCGGCTTGCAAGCCATCATCAGCCGTCGTTTGCGCCGTGTGCCTGAAGAAGCCATGCCTCTGCTCAAAGTGGCAGCAGTCGTCGGACGCCAGTTGGATATGCGTATCCTGCGCGAAGTGATGGGCGCAGACATCGACTTTGATCGACTGTTATCGCAGGGCGCTGATGCTGCCGTATTGGAAGTGGAAGGCACGGTATGGCGGTTCGCGCACAGCAAATTGCAGGACGGCGTGCTGCGCGATATGCCCGCCGACGAACGCCGTGACTTACACCGCCGCGTCGCGCTGGCGATTGAAAAGCTGTATGAGTATTCATCACGCACCGCTGCCCGCTTAGCCTATCACTGGCGCAGCGCTGAAGAACCCGCGAAGGAAGAACACTATGCCGCGCTGGCAGGTGAACAGGCGTTACGCAGCGGCGCGTATGACGAAGCCGAAGCGTTTTTGAAGCGTGCCTTGGAACTTCAGCCTTACGTCGCCGAGGCGCAGGAGCGCAAAACCGCGCTGCTTAAGCGCCAGTTGGGTGATACCTATTTTTATGGCTTCTGGCAGTATGACAAGGCAGCCGATCTTTATAAGGAAAGCCTCGCGCTGTCACAGCAGATTGGCTATCGCTCCGGCATCGCGTCAAACCTCAACAGTCTGGGCAATGCCGTCTGCGAACTTGGGGACTACGCCGAAGCCAGGCGCTACTTCAGCGAGGCATTGAAAGTCGCGCTGGAAATCCGCGCGCAAACGGTGGCGCTGTCGGTGCTCACGGGCTTGGCGCGCCTGCTCGTGCGCGAGGGCAAAGACCAGGTGAAGGCGCTGGAATACCTGTCGCTGGTGATGAACAACCCCGCCACCGACGCCCAAACCACAGAAGCCGCGCGGCAGCTTGTGGAGGTACTGCGCGACGACATGCCCCCCGACGTGCTTGAGCAAGCGCTGGAAAATGGCAAAGAGATGAAGCTGCGTGACGTGGCACAGAAGATTTTAGCAGAATAGAAAACATTCTGTATTGAGATGATTTAAAGAAGACTTACCACTGTAAATCTTCTTTCTTTAGTGATTGGTCTCGCTGATAAGTTTTCTCAATTTTTCTATTTCTCCTGATCTAGATGCCAGTTGAGTGGCAATGAAGTTTGCATCAAATGAAGGATATTTTCCTGCCAATTCTATGATGTGATTGGGGGTTAAAGATTCAATGAGTTTATCTGCCTGATCCAAGCAGCTTACGGCATCTGTGTGCTTGGATGAGTGGTAAAAGATTGCGCTGGACAAGTCTATGAGGGTTTTTATTTGTAATAATATATCGTTCTGCTTCTTATAATGTTCTAGAGCCTCTTCAAGTATCGGAATGATTTTGGTTAGATCGAAAGGTTGAGTTGACGAGAGGTATTCTTTACGTAGTCGATATGTGTGTGAAGGAAGGTTTTGACTCTCAACGAATGAGATTAGCTTATTCATTATTTTTATGAATCTTTTTCTATCTCCTTCGCTGAGTGCCAGACGCGATTCAGATTGTAGTTTGCTAATCTTCTCCCACATCTCAGTAGTATACGCCATGTAACTAACCCAATTTCGTCTGTATTTGCTCTGTTTGTTTCTCCAGTATATAACGTTTTTAACGAAGGCAGATCAATTTTTAATCTGCCTTCAGCGTTCTATTAGCGCGTAAATAATTTACGGTCCACAGATTACAGCGGTAATTAACACCTCTTGGGCGTATAGGGAAATTCCCACTACTCTGTAACCGGGAGCTGGTGGCGGAAATGAGATACCGATTTGCCCACAAATCTCACCCTCGGCGCAGAGTCCAGTTGCTGCTCCGAACATGCTGAGTTCTATGTTTCCTGGTCCTCTACTATAATGTGCTTCTCCAACTATTGGACCAAGGGTGATTACGAAAACTATGACTTGTCCAGG
>CALMZT010000110.1 GCA_937870805.1 uncultured Chloroflexota bacterium | reverse complement strand
GATGCCGGAGCCGAGCGCATCGTCATCAGTCGCACGCTGGCCGAGACGGTGTTCGGCGCCGGCAATCCGCTCGGCCGGCGGATCAAGTACGTCGGCCGCAGCCGCGAGGCGATCGTCGACAACGTGGCGATCGGCCGCTGGCTCGAGATCGTCGGCGTCGTCGCCGACTTCCCGGCCGGCCAGGTCGAGCCCACCGGTCGCGTGTATCATCCCGCGCCCGCGGCGCAGCTCTACCCCGCGACGATCGCAGTGCGCGTGCGGGGCGACAGCCCTGAGGGGTTTGCTGACGCACTGCGCGGCGCCAGCGCGGCGGTGAATCCGAACCTGCAGATCCGCGACATCTCCACCCCGGAGCTCGCCGTCAGGCGCGAGCAGGGCATGTTCCGGCTGATCGGCGCGACCGTCGGGCTCGCGATGACGAGTGTCATCATCCTGTCGGCCGCCGGCATCTATGCGCTGATGTCGTTCACCGTCACGCGCCGGCGGCGCGAAATCGGCATCCGGGCGGCGCTCGGCGCCGACCGCAACCGGCTGCTGGCCGGCATCTTCGCGCGCGCGGCGGCGCAGCTGGGGAGCGGCGCCGCCGTCGGCGTATTCCTGTCCTTCGGTCTCGAGCACGCGCTCGAGGAGGGTGCGCTCGAAGCGCAGCGCGCCGTCATCCTGCCGCTGGTGATGGGCGTCAAGCTGGTGCTGATGTCACCGTTCCAATGGGTACGCGACCCCAAAATCCTGCTGCACGCCATCCACAAGCATCAGGGCACGCTCTGCTGGCTGCCCAATTTCGCCTATAACTTCCTGGCGACACGCATCCGCGATAAAGACATTGAAGGAGTCGATCTGTCATCCATGCGCGCGTTCATCAACTGCTCTGAACCCGTGTATGCTGAAAGTCATCGTCAGTTTGCGGAACGCTTCGCGCGTTATGGGCTAAGAGCCGACGCGCTGCAAACCTGCTACGCGATGGCGGAAAATACGTTCGCGGTCACACAAAGCACGCTGGGAAATACGCTAACACTCGACACAATAGATCGCCGGGCGCTGATGGAAGATCGCCGCGGTGCGCCTGCGTCTGATGACAGCCCTGCGGTTACGATGGTGTCCTGCGGTAAACCGATTGCAGGGTGTGAAATTCGAGTGGTGGATGAGCAGCGACAAGACTTGCGAGAACGTCACATCGGCGAAATCGCTATTCGCAGCAATTCGCTGATGGATGGCTACTATAGGCGTGCTGAAGAAAGCGCGAAAGTCATCACGAATGGCTGGTACTTCACAGGTGATATGGGCTATGTGGCAGATGGTGAACTGTACATCACGGGACGCAAGAAAGACCTCATCATTGTGGGTGGCAAGAACGTCTACCCACAGGACATCGAAAACCTGCTGAACGACGTTCCGGGTATCCACGCGGGGCGGGCGTCGGTGTTCGGGGTGTTCAATGAGGCACTGGGCACGGAAGACATCGCCATCGTGGCAGAGGTGGACGATGGGGTGTCAGAGGATGACGAGGCGCGGGCAAATATCCAGCGTGAAATCCGCGCACGGGTGGCGCAGAATACGGATGTGACGGCGCGCTACGTGCATCTGGTTGGGGCGAAATGGCTCATCAAAACCAGCAGCGGCAAGGTCGCACGCAGCGCCAACCGCGAGAAGTTCATGCAAGAGGTGCTGGGAAAAGCGGTGGATTAATGACGGGATGACTCAAATTTTAGCCTGCAAAAACACATTTATCAGAATATTGTTTAATTTGCTTTGTCGCTAATAATTTGAGTTTGCGGCTAAAATGCCTGCTATGCGCTGAAAAAACATACCATCTTCTAACTTTGAAGTAAGATGTAAGCCGAAATAACAGTGAGCGATCAGGAAATTTACTCATCTATTATTGCCATTGAACCTCTGAAAAGCAGCGTATGAGTATAGATTATAGCACAGAAGCGAGATTTTTGGAACACATGTTCTTTCTGAATGATTTTCAAGGAGATATTTGGTCGGGCGAACATGGTGGTTCGCCCCCACGAACGATGCGGATAGCGGGCGAACACGGTGGTTCGCCCCTACAAACGATGCGGAAAGTGTTTCGCTTAGCCATCATGGTACTTGTCCTATCATTATGGGTCTCCCCTGCCCTAGCACAAGAGGATACTGTGTTTGTTACTACCGCCTTCCGCGAGGCGACGCTGTATGAAGGACCCGGTATCACCTATTTTCCACGAGGCATCCTGGGTGCTGGCATCGAAGTCAACATTATCGAACGCAACCGCATCGGCAACTGGCTGTACGTTGAACGCACTAATCGCGGTGGAATCGTGACTCTGAGTGGATGGGTGATGACGGGCTATCTGAATACGGGAAATACCCTGCGTCTCAGCGAAGTGCCTGTGAATGACGATCTAGCTGATGCTGTGCCGGAAAACGTCAACAGCCGTTCGATGTCGCGGCTCTACGGTGAGCCGATCATTCCGACGATCAGCGCCGCCATGCACGCTGTCTATGCGCGTGGGCAAGAACTGGGCAACGACAATTATACGGTAACGAAAGTAGGCGACAGCCTGAGCGCGGGCGACGCTTACCTGACGGTAATGAGCAACGACGGCTACGATCTCAGTCCTTACGATTATCTGGAAGAAACCTTTCTTTACTTCCGCGACGCGCTGGCGCCGCCCAGCACCGCCGCGCGCATCGGCATGAGCAGCCTCGTCGTCTTCGACCCCATGTGGGCAGACGCCGAATTGTGCGAGGGTAATGAGTCGCCGCTGGAATGCGAATACCGTCGCAAACGCCCGGTGATTGCGATGATTATGTTTGGACCTAACGACGTGCGCGCGATGGATACGGAAACGTACACCACGCAGATGAGCCAGCTTGTCGAAGCGACGATGGCGCAAGGCATCATCCCGGTGCTTTCGACGTTTAGCTGTGACCCCGAATAAGAATTACTCTGGCAGTAGATCAACTTCCATGTTGAGCTGATCGAGATTGCGGATGAATATCAAGTGCCGCTGATTAACCTGTGGTCGGCAGCGCGCGCGCTGCCGAATTATGGACTGGACGTAGACCGCATTCATATGCTCACCAGCGGCTTTGATTACCTTTACTACGCGACGGGACACGAAGCCTGGTACGGTGTCAGCTTACAAAATCTGCTGGCATTGCGAATGTGGTACGAAATCCGTTTGGCGCTGGATATGGATTAGTTAACCCCTATCCCCCCGACCCCGCCGCTTCGCTTACACCCGCAAGCAGAGAAAGGGGGAGAGTCGGGTAGGCGATACTCAACCTTATCGGTTTTGCTTGTGATACAGACCAGTAGGGATCTAGAGAGGTGTTTATTTAGTTTAGTACCTACCTATTATGGTTAAATCAGATTTTGTTTTTGAGTAAAGTCGAATTGAAGGGATTTAGATGACACGCTTTGTTTTGACGCTGCTGTTGTTTTTCGTTCTCGTGGGCTGCGCGCCACAAGCCGCCGACCCTTCTGATACGGTTGAGCGCTATCTACAAGCCAAAGTAGAGGGCGACGAGGCAACTGTGCGTTCGCTGTTGTGCAGCGCGATGGAGGCTGATCTCAACCGCGAAGTCGCCTCATTCGCAACAGTAGACGCACGCATCGAAGACATGGAATGCCAGCGCGGCAACGGTGATACCGTGACCTGCTCTGGCAATATCATGATTGTCTACGGCACAGAGGAGCGCGCATTCCCATTGGAAACCTATAATGTGGTGCAAGAAGATGGTGAGTGGAAATGGTGCGGTGAGGCGGGATGAAATTTGAAGGCGTGCGCCGCGAGTTCGCCTTCATTGGCGGCGCTTACCATGACCTGCACTGCTATTCCATCCTGAGGCGTGAGTGGTTGTGATGCTGCGCCGACTACTTTCGCGTGAAAACCTGTTTGCGCTGGCATTATGTCTCATCGTCATTCTGCTGCTGATCGTGACGACGGACAGCGCTCCACAGTGGATTTATCAGGGCTTTTAGCCGATGAATCTGCTGTACATCGCCATCTTTACGATTGGCGCGCTGCTGTATGCCTGGCTACTGCCCGCACGCTGGCGACGGTGGGCGCTGCTGGTTGCCAGCGTCATTGCCGTTTATCGCTTACAACCGGCGCTGTTCGTGCGCTATCTCGATTACATTCTGCCAACGCTCACGCTGCTGCTGTGTATCGTCGTTTGGTGGCTCACGCGCGTACCTGAAAACGACACACGGCGCGAAGATCGTATCAGTTTCGTTGTTATTGCCGCGTTGATTATTAGTTTGTCGCTCACACGCTATCTGATTCCCGAACTGCGCCCCCTCCCATCGCGTCCGCCTGATACGCTCATTGTCATTATTGTGTTAGCGTTGGCGGCTGGTATCCTTGCTGTGCTGTGGTGGCTGCTGCGCGGCTGGAATAAGCTGTTGACCGCCGCGATTTTGTTGATTGTCGCCCTATTCATCGTGCTGAAAACTGAGCCGCTTGCGACGGCTGTAAGTTCTGTGCTGCGCGGCTGGAATGCGCAAGATGTAATATTGGCTGGTGCGGCGGACTTAAGTTGGCTGGGTTTTTCCTATGTGGCATTCCGTTTAATTCATATGCTGCGCGAACGGCAGATGGGCAAGCTGCCGGCCCTCTCGCTGCGCGAACACATGACCTACGTGATTTTCTTCCCTGCTTTGACGGCTGGACCGATTGACCGCGCCGAACGCTTCGTCAAAGATTTGCGCGCACTGTCAGAAATCGCGCTGTTCACTGCGCCACGTCTGGTCGAGGGTGTGGGGAGAATTGTCGTTGGGTTATTCAAAAAGTTCGTCGTTGGCGACAGCCTGGCACTGTTCGCTTTGAATACGACTAACGCGGAGCAAGCGGTTTCTACGGGCGCGCTGTGGCTGCTGCTGTATGTTTATGCATTTCGCCTGTATTTCGATTTCAGCGGCTACAGTGATATTGCCATCGGTATCGGTATTTTGTTGGGTGTGCGCTTGCCAGAAAACTTTGATCGTCCCTATCTCAAGCAGAATATCGCCGCGTTCTGGCAAAGCTGGCACATCACGCTGAGCAATTGGGTGCGCTTTTACGTGTTCTCGCCGCTGTCACGCACGCTGCTGATGCGCAAAACAAATCCGCTGGCGACTGTTTTGATCGCTCAACTGGTGACGATGACGATCATCGGTTTATGGCATGGAGTCTCGTGGAATTTTTTGATCTGGGGGCTGTGGCACGGCATCGGTCTGTTCATTCACAAGGTCTGGAGTGAACGCACACGAAAACACTATTTAGCGCTCAATCAACGCCCGCGATTGAAGCAGCTATGGACTAGCGTCGGAATTTTACTCACATTTCATTTCGTGGTGCTAGGATGGGTCTGGTTCGTGCTGCCTGATATGGCGTTGGCATGGCGCGTCTGGCTGCGATTGTACGGGATCGGCTAACGATGGTTCGGAGACAGGGCTGCTAAAAGCGTATGGGCTTTTTCAACGTTGTCGGCGTGCAAAAAGTTTTTGGTCAGCGGTTTATAGACCTGCTTCAGGACGTTGTAAATCGTCTTGACGTAAACGCTGTTCGACACAAATACGCTGGCATAGACGCGGCGGTGGGCGCTTTTAATCAGCGAACGCACGTTGGAAATAGCATTCTCGGGGAGCGTGGCATTGGAAGGCAGCACAAACATCACACCGACGCCGTGTGGTACCGATTCGATCATCGCATCGCCAATGTTCTTGGCGGCGTAAATATCTTTCCACGACCAACGGTCAGTGAAGTCATAACGCAAAATCGTTTTCGCGGGATTATCCCAGTTGACACGAACCGGGGCATTACGCGCAGGGATGATGATTTCGCGGGTGCGTTCCTCCATGTTTTCAAGATCGTCGTCGTTGTCAAACTGTCCGGGGAATTTCATACGATGCCTTTAATCGCTTAACCCAACATTGAGCGCTGTAATTAATATCTCTATTATATTTTAGTATTGTCTGGAAAACCATAAAATTTCTATAGAAATAGTTTAGCTGTAAACGATCTATTTCGGTTTGCGTTAGATGAAAACAAAGCTAGTATACACAGAAAGCTATTTTGATGCTGAAATGGGAATGGTTAACGAAACCGCAAACCCCCTATACACGAGGTTTTGTGCTGCGCGTGCTGCTGAAGGCGGCGCTGCTGTTTACGCTGGTCAATGTCGCATTCGCGCTGTTACATCCGTTACCTGTGTTGGGTCAACTATCGATCTATAACTGGCTGGTGCCGGGACGCTCGCGCCTACCATATGGTGAGAATGCAGCGCAATCCTATAATCTGAGTCTCATGAGCATCGACGCCATGTTCGCGTCTCATGAAATCGCGCGCCCCAAAGCGGCTAACGAATATCGGGTGCTGGTTGTCGGTGACTCGGCAACATGGGGCATCTTGCTGCGCCCAGAGGAAACGATTACCGGTGTGCTCAACGCTGAAAATATGACCACAGCAGATGGGCGGCAGATGCGTTTTTACAATATCGCGCACCCGGTACTGGCGCTGTCTAAGGATTTGATGCTGCTGGATTACGCGATGCGCTATCAGCCGGATATGGTGATCTGGCTGTTCACCGCGCAGTCGTTTCCGGTTGAGCAGCAGCTTTACCCGCCGCTGGTACAACATAACGCAGAGACGCTGCGTAGACTTATTAGTGAGTATAATCTGAGCATCGACCCGCAAAGTGAGCAATTCGTGAACCCGACGTTGCGGGATACAACGCTCGTCGGGAGCCGCCGCGATCTCGCGGATATGCTGCGTTTACAACTTTATGGCTTCGCGTGGGCAGCGACAGGTATCGACCAGTATTATCCTGTAAGTTATATGCCGCGCGCAACAGACTTAGAGAATGATCTCTCGTGGTACCGCTATAGTGAGCCACAGGAATTCACGCAAGTGGATTTGTCGCTTGACGTGTTGGC
>CALMZT010000109.1 GCA_937870805.1 uncultured Chloroflexota bacterium | reverse complement strand
CCTAGTCGTAGTTGCTGGCGATGACGGGTACGAGCAGATCAATAGCGGGCCTATGGGACGCCATCTTAGCAGCTCAAGCGTCATATGCGTTGACACAGGCAGTTGCAGGAACGGCTACTTCTGCGACTTCACGCGAAAACATCTTAAATCCGCACTGTGTATCCTCGAAATCAGGCAGCGCGGTGATTTTGATAATCAAATTATTGATACGCCCGATAAGATGGCGAATTTCCGGCTCATCGACGCGGCGCGACCCTTTGCCTTCGCGCGTGGCGATGAGGATGTCGCAGCCATCGGTGTGCGGCGGCAGGAAACGTTCAAGTTCCTCTATGGGCATGGAGAGATCGGCATCACAAATGAAACGCCATTCGCCGTGCGCTGCTAACATTCCTGCTTTGACAGCTAGACCTTTGCCGCGCGTCTTGACCTGCATGACATGGACATAAGGATGCGTTTTGGCGAATTCACGCCCAACTTCGGCGGTGCGATCATGGCTGCCATTCTCGACGACGACGACTTCCACAGTGTAGGGCTGCGATTTGAGGAAAGCGTCGATTTTTTCCAGGCTAGGGACAAGCCGTCGTTCTTCGTTATGCGCCGGGATCACGATAGATACCAACGGACGCGATTGGTCGTTCAATTACATCTCTCCGTAATGTGTTTAACGCTGCGGTGGTTGGAGCAGCCCTTCCAAGTAGTTGATTGATACTGTACGCATTCGCTGTATCGCGCCGCGTTTGCGCCATAGACGCGGTATGCCCCACAGCCCTGCCAGCATCCCCCGCAGCCGAGCACGCGCTGCCGCGCCGCGCCATGCTTTAAGAGCCTCCCACGCCAGCCGCGTTTGGGAACGCAGCACGGAGAAACCGTATTTGCGCCACAAAGCTGATGGATAGTTCTTCACCAGGATAAAGATCAAATTGCGCCCATCATAATAACTGGCTGTTACACCGCCACCGGTTGCAGAAAGATGATGGTACACGATTGCTGCGGGTGTGTAAAGACAGCGCCATCCTGCTAGCTGCGCACGCCATCCGAGGTCGACATCTTCACCGGAAAAGAAGAAGTCGTCGTCCAATATGCCAATTTGGTCAAGCATGGTGCGGCGATAGACCGATGAGCCGCCGCACGCGCTGAACACTTCATCTTCTTTGTTGTACTGTCCCGCATCGCGTTCCCAAACGCCGCGATTGCCTGCGCGCCCATCCAGCGTGAAAAAATCACCTGTTGTGTGGATGTGATCGCGCTTGTCGAACAGCAGCATCTTGCTGGCAATGCTGCCGACTTCAGGATGGCGCTCGAAGGCGGAAACAACGGCGGCTGCCCAGTTGCGATCTACTTGAGTGTCGTTGTTGAGCAATGAAATGTATTCCCCGCGTGCGGCTTGTATTCCCGCATTGCACGCGCCTGTAAACCCACGATTTGTCGGCAGTTCGATCAAACGCACATTGGGATAGTTTTCGCGTATAAACGCCTGTGAGCCGTCCTGTGAGGCGTTGTCTACGATGATGATTTCGACGTTGGGATACGTTTGCTGTGCCAGTGCATCAAGGCAAGTTTGCAGAAATTTTTTGCCATTCCAATTAGGAATGATGACAGAGAATAGCGATGCTTGTTGAGTCATGAGGGATGATGTCATGCCGATTCGAGATGTTTATTACAAATTGACCAGCTTCATTCCATTGGCG
>CALMZT010000108.1 GCA_937870805.1 uncultured Chloroflexota bacterium | reverse complement strand
GTTTTTCGTTGCAGCGGAAAGTCAGCTTCATTTCGTCGAGTACAATGCCGAGACTCCCGCCGGGATGGGTTACGAAGACATCCTGGCGGAAACATTTATGGAACTGGAACCGATGAAACGCTTCCAGAAGTATTACGCGGTACAGAGTATGCCCATGCTGGGCAAGCTGCTAGCGGCGTTGATGCGAGGCTATAAGGATTGGGGCGGCCAGGGGATGCCGAATATCGGCATTATCGACTGGAAGCATGTGCCGACACTGAATGAACACGTCATCATAGGGCGCTATTTTGAGCGACACGGGATGAAGGCAATCCTGGCTGACCCGCGCGATCTGGTCTACAAAAACGGTCATTTATATAAAGGTGATTTCCGTATCGACCTGATTTATAAGCGGGTGCTGTGCAGCGAACTCATCAGCGAGACGGGGTTAGAAAACCCAATCGTCCAGGCGATTAAAGACCGGGCTGTATTCATGACGAATTCGTTCAGCGCGAAATTGTTGGCGAAAAAAGCCAGTTTCGCGCTGTTGAGTGACGAGCAAAACAGCTATTTATTCGATGCAGCGCAACTGGCCGCGATCCACGCGCATATCCCCTGGACGCGACGGGTAGCTGAACGAAAAACGCTGTATCAAGGGCAGGAAGTTGATCTGCTACCCTTCATATCAGCCCATAAGGAGCAATTCGTCGTTAAACCGAATGATGAATATGGTGGCAAAGGGGTTGTCCTGGGGTGGGAAGCGTCACAGGAAGAGTGGGACGATACTTTGCGATTGGGTTTAAGCGAATCTCTCGTCATTCAGGAAAGGGTTGACCCGATTTATAAAGATTTCCCGGCCTGGATCGATGAGCGGTTGGACATCCACGAACGGTTTGTGGACGCAAATCCTTACGTGTTCTATGGGCAGACGGTTCATGGCTGTTTAACACGGTTATCGTCGGTAGCCTTGCTGAATGTGACAGCGGGCGGCGGTTCCGTCGTGCCGACTTTTTTGCTCCAGAAAAAAGATTGACACAATTGACAATATTGCCGCCGAAGTGAACGGCGGGAAACACGGGAAGCGCCACCAAATTGCGAATTTTACGCCACAAAAAACGGCGGCAAGTACGAGACGCGCCACCGTTGTGACACAAACGCGGCGGGAATGAGCGAGGATGGCGCTGCTGCGGCGCAACTGACATTGCCCGGCGAGAATAGGTGAGGGCGCTGCCAAATAGCGCAACGTAAAAGACAGAGAAACGAAAATGACTCACCTCCCAGCGTTCAGAGTGACACTATTGGATACTTTTCCACTCCTCATTATAGAACAATTGGTCGGTATCGTCAAGTGAGAAGAATCAAACGATGTCCATGAGGTTGGATAAGGCGAGGGGCTTAAGAAGCCAACAAAGCCAATAGCACAAGTATTGTATAATGAAAGGTGTGAACGATCTGAGGGATGATGACATGCTACTCAAGAAAATTGATCTCGAAACCACACAGTTATCATTGGATGAACTGCTGGCAGAATTAGATGCCAATACTGAGGTTTTGTTGACACGGGGGCTTGCGCCGGTTGCACGGATTGCCTCGGCAGAAACAAAAACGGTGCAAGGTGAACGTGTCCTGGGGCTGCATGAAGGCGAAGGTTGGATTAGCGATGATTTCACCGATGAACTGCCTGACTCATTCTGGTTGGGACAGGATGAATGAGGCTGCTCCTCGACACTCATGCCTTTGTGTGGTTGGATATTGCCCGTAAACGGTTATCCCCTGCCGCCCAAGAAGCAATCCAAAACCCGGATAACACAATTTATCTCAGTCTGGTTAGCATTTGGGAGCTGCAAATCAAGATTCAATTAGGGAAATTACACCTGAATGCATCTCTCGTAACTACCTTAGCCTCTCAGCAGGAAACGAATAATCTTCAAATCCTGCCTATCAACCTCATCCATATTTTAGCCCTCGGCAATCTTCCAGCACATCATCATGATCCATTTGACCGGTTGTTGATCGCTCAGGCCCAGATTGAAAACCTCACGCTCGTTACGGATGATTCCAAAATTTCATTATATGAAGTGTCGTATCTATGGTGATAATGTGGCAGTTGGGAAAAGTCCATTCGCTTCGTTATAATGACAATACCCTCCAGGAGTTTGCGCGCATGATTCGTTAACGCATCCTGTCCAACAGCGTTTCCCACCCGTGATGGTTAACCATCACCTCTTTTGCTTTGAACCGCTTAAAATCTATCCATAAGCGCCGCCAGACGCTAAAGCGATCCGGCTGCCAAAAAGACAAGCGCACTAAAGGCGCTCCAAAGATAAAGAGGTTTGTGGCAGTATCCGGCTTAATAAACTAAAGACCATAACCCCCTCGTTGAAACCCTGATTTCACTCGTTCTATACATGAGCCATGAAACGATTATTTTTGAGGCGGAAAATTGACCACATTTATTGACGATAACCGACGCTATCTGACCTGGCTGGCGTATTTGGCTGCGGCGGTGGTGCTGGCGCTGTGGCTTGCCCCACTGATTGGCAGCAAGAATCCGGCGCGATGGGTGCAAACCACGATTACCGGCGTGCTGGTAGGCGGGATTTACAGCCTGATCGCGCTGGGGATCGTGGTGATTAACAAGGCGTCGGGCGTATTCAATTTCGCGCACGGCGGCATGATGCTGCTGGGCGGGCTGATTTTCTACAGCTTTTTCTCCAGCGGACAGGTTTCGCCATTGGCAGCGGGCGCATTGGCGACCATCACGGTACTGCTGGCGCTGACAATGACCAGTTGGCGTGACCTGCTCAAACCGAGGCAGGCGATCATCGGCTTGGCGGCCATTATTGCCCTGACCGCTGTCATGTCGATTAATGGGCAAGAACTCAAATTGGCGCGGGCGATGGCCGGGGCGGCGACGGGCGCAGTGCTGTTGGGATTAGTGATCGAACGCTTCACAATTCGCCCGTTGATCGGACAGCCGTTGTTCGCAATGGTGCTGATGACGCTGGCGATTGGGCGGCTGCTGCAAGGCTTCACGCAATTGACCTGGGGCAGCGTGGAACTGCCGCTGCAAGTGTTCACCAACCCGGATGGAACGGGCTTCACCACGATTAAACTCACCGACCTGCAAGAGACGCTGGGCGGCGTGGTCATTATCAAGCCGGAACTGCTGATCGCGTTCGCGCTGGCGCTGGCGTCTTATGTAGGATTCGTGCTGTTCTTCCAATTCACCAATGTTGGGTTGGCGATGCGGGCGACGGCGGAAAATCAACGGCTGGCGCAGAGCATCGGTTTGCGGGTGCGCGGCATCCTGGCGATTGCGTGGGCGATTGCGGCGCTGCTGGCGACCATCGGCGGCGTGTTACAAGGGGGCGTGACCAATCTGTCATCTAACTTACCCTTGCTGGCACTGTC
>CALMZT010000107.1 GCA_937870805.1 uncultured Chloroflexota bacterium | reverse complement strand
GAATGTGTCAAAGGCTTGGATGCGACAGTGAAGCTGCTGCAAGAGTTGGGGTATGAAGTGGTCGAAGCTGCGCCGTCGATTGAGCGTGAGCGTGCGGCAGTTGCCTTCCTGACAATTTTCATCGGTGAGGCAGGTGTCAGCTTACGCGACCTGCAAAAGATGCGCGGGCGCGCCGTTCGCCGTGAGGAACTGGAAACTGAGACGTGGGCGATGGCGCTGTTGGGCAATGCGATTTCTGCCGCCGATTATCTGGAGGCGCTGCATTATCTGCATGGCGTCGCGCGCCAGATTGGACAGTTCTTTGAGCAGTATGATGCGCTGCTGACGCCGACGCTGGCTGACCCGCCCGTGCCGATTGGCTCGTTGCAACCGACGCCGTTAGAAAAACGCTTGCTGGCGGCTGTTGGAGCGATGCGCGCGGGTTGGTTACTTTCGGCGCTGAAAGTTACCAACCAGATTGCCAATAACTCATTCAACTTCACGCCGTACACGCCCCTGTTCAATGTCACGGGACAGCCTGCGATGTCCGTCCCGCTGCATTGGACACCCGATGGCTTGCCTGTGGGGATGCAGTTCGTGGGGCGCTACGCCGACGAGGCGACATTGTATCGGCTGGCGGGACAATTGGAGCGCGCGTGTCCCTGGTTTGATCGCGCGCCGCACGGGTTTTGAGTCATTAATTCACCTTACGCAGTTTACCGCTCCGGGTTCAAAACCCAGAGCTAACAGAGAATTGGTAAACCTCTGAAGAGGTTGAAAAATTCCAGCACCCAACCCGTTCACGGGTTTTCATGACCTTTTCTGCTTGACAGAAAACTCTGTTTAGGCTAGGATGTTCGCTGTTGTATACCCATAAGTGCAAAGGAGGCGCGAAAATGTTATCCATCAATCTATCAACTTGCTGTCGAAACAGGCGCGCCTGTATTCCACTGCGCTTAGACATTATCCAGAGCAGGTCTAACATCCTCCGGCGTCACGGGTTTGCACCCACCGCCAGTCGATTTGAAAGCCTCAGATAATCTACTTCTTGTTGTAATTTCCTCTAAGTGCCAGTTTAACCACATGTGCCTGACGACCTCGTGATGTGAGGTGATGGTACTACGCTGCCTTGAACAGGGTTCATGATAACTGCTGCGTTTTTTCCTCTCGCCTCTGAGCCTTCAGCGGACGACTGCCGCTGCGTTAGCCACTTGATCTGTTTGAGGAAAACTCTGTGAATTCTCGAAGCAGGAAATTTCTGTCTTACTACAAACCGTATCTGCGACTATTTTTTGCCGACATCGCCTGCGCGTTTGTTGTCTCGGCAGCGACCCTGATACTGCCCTTGTGCGCAAGGTACATTACCCAGAATGTACTGCAAAACCCGACGTCTGATGCACGCTCACAAATCTACATGATGGGCGCTGTCATGCTGGCATTGGTGGTCATTCAAACCGCCTGTAACACGTTTGTGGACTATCAGGGGCATATGATGGGCACGCTGATGGAAGCGGATATGCGCAATGAGTTGTTTGAGCATTATCAAAAACTATCGTTTAGTTTTTATGATGAACAAAAAACCGGGCAGCTCATGAATCGCATTACCAATGACACCTTTGCCCTTTCCGAGTTGTATCATCATGGTCCTGAAGAGTCCATCATCGCGATCTTAAAGTTTGTCGGCACATTCGTGATTTTGCTCAGTATCAATGTGAGCCTCACGTTGATTATCTTCCTCTTCATGCCGATCATGGTGGTTTATGCGCTCTATTTCAATCGACGCATGAATGCTGCCTTAACGGCAAGCAAGGAGCGCATCGGTGACATCAATGCACAGGTGGAAGATACGCTTGCAGGTATTCGCGTTGTCAAGTCCTTTACCAACGAAGACATTGAAAAACGGAAGTTTGCTTATGAAAACAACCGTTTCGTGGGCAGCAGACGAGACGGCTATAAAAGTGAAGCGTACTTCTACGGCGGGATGATGGCGTTCACACAGCTTCTGACCATTTCCGTCATTATCTTTGGTGGCGCTGCGATTGTGAATGCCTCTCTGGACTTAGCCGATTTGCTCACCTATTTGATGTTTGTGGCTATCCTTATTGACCCGATTCAGAAATTTGCCAATCTCGCGCGGCTGTATCAGGAAGGCATTACGGGTTTTAACCGCTTCATGGAGATTCTAGAGGTCGAGCCAGATATTCAGGACTCACCCAACGCCAGCGAACTGACGCAGGTTCAGGGAAATGTGGAATTTAAAGAGGTATGCTTCAAGTATAAAGAAGACTATAACTACGTCGTCAAGAACCTCTCTCTGGATATAAAAGCCGGAGAGTATGTCGCGTTAGTGGGGTCTTCAGGAGTCGGTAAAACAACGCTCTGTTCTCTAATCCCGCGTTTTTATGAAGTCACTGAGGGGAAAATCCTGCTCGATGGTACGAATATCAGAGATGTGAGCCTGCGCTCATTAAGAAGCAACATCGGCATTGTCCAGCAGGATGTCTATCTGTTTGCCGGGACCGTCGCAGACAATATCCGCTATGGTAAGCCTGATGCCAGCCAGGAAGAAATCATTGACGCCGCTAAAAAGGCGAATGCCCATGATTTTATCATGGCGTTACCCGATGGCTACGATACGGATATTGGTCAGCGCGGCGTCAAATTATCAGGCGGGCAAAAACAAAGGCTGAGCATTGCGCGCGTTTTTTTGAAAGACCCGCCCGTGATCATTTTTGATGAGGCGACGAGTGCTCTGGATAATGAGAGCGAAAAAGCCATTCAGGATTCCTTGGAGAGGTTGACCGACAACCGCACCACACTGGTCATCGCTCATCGTCTGTCAACCGTCAGAAATGCCCAAAGAATCGTTGTCTTAACCGATAACGGGATTGATGAACAGGGCACGCATGACGAGTTAATCGCGTTGAATGGCACCTACGCGAATCTGTACAATGTGCAGCTAGAAATATGAGATCGGATTAATCATGATGGTCGGGTGACGGTATACTTGAGTTCAGATTTAGTCACCCGACCTCACTCTACAGCAAAATCATCGGGAGGGGGATTTGAGTGGACATAAGCTGCTTGACGGGCGTTCAACGATGAAAACGCAGCGCCAGACTTTGCTTCACGGGGCTTTCCTACCTATCGTAAACCACTCTTCTCGCTGCTGTTTGATCGATCCCCACCAGAAAATACACCCCTTACATTTCACATCGCATTAAAGTTCCAAAAGAAACTCTAATGCGCCTCGTTTTGTGTTATCGTGATGCGATGTATAGTCAATGTAGTTTATCCGGAAGTTGCTGTCTTATGATACGAATCGACACACCTTTTTTGACAGTGCCGTGCCCGTTGTGTCACCCACTCTGACGATTTCGCTCCCTTAGCCTGACTCTGGCGTACTAAAAGGAGTGTCAAACACATTTCACTGACACAACAGGCACGGTTGTGACACTTCTTCGCTGCCCAAAACTGACACAAAATATGAAAACGTATCTCTACACTTTTCTCCACTCCCAAACCATCTCGCTTGTTTCTTTTTGCACAATCTGTGATATAATGACCCTTGAAATAAGATTGAGATGATATGTGCGTTTAAATCCTCCACGTTAAATTCCCCTGTCAAGCTCAACACATTGAACGATCATCATGTGCTCTATACAGCGCACATGCCATTAACCATGTTGAGGCAAAAATGCAATTTTCAGATTTGAAACTGATTGATCCTTTGCTGCGCGCCGTGCGTGCAGAAGGATACGACGAACCCACTCCCATTCAAGCGCAAGCCATCCCCCACGTTCTTGAGGGGAAAGACTTGATCGGCTGCGCGCAAACGGGAACGGGCAAAACCGCCGCCTTCGCGCTGCCCATCTTGCAGCGGATGGTCGCGGCGAACCAGAACCGCCAGCGCGGTGTGATCCGCACGCTGGTACTTTCGCCAACGCGCGAGTTGGCAACACAAATCGGTGACAGCTTCGCCACGTATGGTCGCCATACCGGGCTGAAGCACATCGTCATCTTCGGCGGCGTGGGGCAAAACCCGCAGGAACAAGCCCTTCGGCGCGGCGCAGACATTCTGGTCGCAACGCCGGGACGCCTGCTCGATCTGATGAGTCAGGGCATCATGCGCCTGAACACGATTGAGATTTTCGTGCTCGATGAAGCGGATCGGATGCTGGACATGGGGTTCATCCATGACGTGCGCCGCATCATTCAGGTGCTGCCCACCAAACGGCAAACGCTGCTGTTTTCCGCCACGATGCCGCAGGACATTCAAGACCTCGCGGATCGCATCCTGATTAACCCCGTACACGTCGCGGTTGTGCCGCAGGCAACGACGGTAGAGACAATCGACCAATCTGTCTTCTTTGTGGAGAAGAAAGACAAACGTGCGCTGCTGGAACACCTGTTACTGGGTGACAAAGCCATTCGCCGCGTGCTGGTCTTCACCCGTACCAAGCACGGCGCAAATAAGCTTGTGCAGCAGTTAGATCAAGCGCGCATTCAAGCGGAAGCCATTCACGGCAACAAGTCGCAGAGTGCCCGCGAAAAAGCGCTGGCGAACTTCAAGTCCGGCAGGACGCGCGTGCTGGTGGCAACCGACATCGCCGCGCGCGGTATTGACGTGGACGACGTGACACACGTCATCAACTATGATCTGCCCAATGAGCCGGAAAGCTACGTGCATCGTATCGGGCGCACGGCGCGCGCGGGCGCATCGGGCATCGCCTTTTCGTTCTGCGACTCTGAGGAACGCGCTTATCTGCGCGACATCGAAAAGCTCATCCGTCTGCGTGTGCCTGTGGTGAGCGATCATCCCTACCAATCGACGGTGAGCGCGTCGGTTCCCCAGCCGCAGCAAAATCGTCCGAACGGTGGACGTAATCACCAGCAGTCGCGCAACAGCAACCAGCCGCAGCGCAATGGTAATGGCACCAGTCAATCCCAGCGCAACGGCAACGGCAGCCGCCAACCGCAGCGCCCCACGAAGGGCATGGATACACGCCGTTCGTACTAAGGGCAGTTGATAGTCATCAGTAAAATGCGTAGGGGCGAACCAATGTGTTCGCCCTTACTTATTTACTACAGGCGGTGACTCGTGCCTGGTGTCGTTAGAAGTGTATCAGCTATATGGGATTTAGTAGTCGAAATGTACCTATAGGTTTGCTCTACACTGGATGTGCTTTAGGTCGCTGTAATATCTTGATTTACCTGAGACTCTATAGCTTGATATATTAGAGAGCTTGCAAATCGTTGAATTTCAAAAAGATTATCTTGGGTGATTAAAAACCTTTTAGGCGGCTTTCGATTTCCATGAGCGGCAACTACATTACGCATTTCAAGGAAATGCTTAACCATTTCCTCAAAGGTGCTATGAGCTGGTTTTTGAATGAAAATTTGTAACTACTCAGGCAGGGACGAGAGGTAGTCCAAGTAAAGCATCAAGAAGGGCTTGAATAAGGCTGTGTCCCTGCTT
>CALMZT010000106.1 GCA_937870805.1 uncultured Chloroflexota bacterium | reverse complement strand
GTAGCCTGCATTCAATAGGACTTCGCCGTTGCGAGCAATCAACACTGCGCCGCTGAAAAGCCCGGCTTCAGCGCGGGCTATGAGTGTGGCATCAATAAGGGTGATTGGATCGTTCGGGGGAGGGTTATCGTTGGGGGAGCGAAATACACCCGTTATCAGCAGAAATATGACAAGCAGCATCGACAAAAGCGTGAAACCTGCATATTTCCGCCGCATAGCTCCCCTAACTCAACATAATGTTGACGCGGGATGATTGCCAATCTACGAAACTGGAGTGAGTTTATATCAAATTTGCTCGGATTGGCTTGTTTGCTATTCCAACTTTTTAGCGCATTTGTCCGTTTAGTTTAAACTGCTCAGCGCTTCCTTCAACACACCGCCTAACCGTTTAATCCCTTCGACAATCATTTCCGGGCGTGCGTTACTGTAGTTCAGGCGGAAGGCGTTGTGTCCCGTGTCGCCGATAAAGAAATCATCGGCGGGCACAAATGCCACATCATGCGCCAATGCCTGCCTCAAAATATCGCGCGCGTCAAGATGCAGCGGCATCGTCACCATCAGGAACAGCCCGCCTTCGGGGCGCGTCCACGTCACTTCTTGCGGGAAATGCGCGTCCATCGTTTGCAGCATCAGATCGCGCCGCTGACGGTAGACATCGCACAGCATGGCGACGTGTTCTTCCATAAACGCTTCATCGCGCGCCACTTCATAGCTGACAAATTGGTTAAACGTGCTGGTGTGCAAATCTGTGCCCTGTTTGACCTGTACCAGCTTGTCAATCACAGGGAACGCCGCCGCTACCCAACCGATGCGCAAGCCCGGCGTCAACACTTTGGAGAACGTTCCACAGTAAATCACGTTGCCGTCCAGCGATGTTGCACCGCGATATTCGGCTTCCATTTGCAGCACCGAAGGTACTTCTTCGCCGCTGTAACGCAGTTCACCATAAGGATTGTCTTCGACGAACGGCAGATTATGCCTGACGAGAATTTCCGCCAGTTTTGCGCGGCGCTCTTTGGTCAGTGTCGTGCCCTGCGGGTTCTGGAAGGTGGGGATCGTGTAGAGGAA
>CALMZT010000105.1 GCA_937870805.1 uncultured Chloroflexota bacterium | reverse complement strand
GCGGTCTTCCTGCGGCTGCGCAATCCCGGGCCGGAGCCGGCGTGGCTCGCCGCCGCCGCAACCCCGGCGGCCGCCCGGATCGAGGTCCAGGAGACGGTCATGGAGTTCGGCGTTCCGCATCCGCGGCCGCACGCCGGCCCGGTCGTCGTGCCGCCGGGCGGCGTCGTCTCCTTCGAGCCCGGAGGACTGCGCCTGGCGTTGGTGCGCCCCGTGGCGGACCTGGTGGAAATGGGGCGCTTCCCGCTCACCTTGCGCTTCGCGGACGGCGGCACCCGGACGATCGTGGTTCCGGTGCGGGCGATCGGCGCGGGGCAAACCATCGGGGAACAAGACGGCCACGTCCCGCACTGAACGGCGCGGTCGGCCCGGTGGCGACTGTGCCGGGGGCGGTGGGAGTCGGCGCGGACCACCAACTCGGTCGAGCGGCTACGCAACGGGTCCAAGCGCCGCCTCACGACATGAACCGTCCTGCCCTCGGCAGAGACCGCGGCCACCCTGTTCTGGGCATCGCTCGCCTCCGGCCAGATCACAATGCGCAAGCGTGACCGTGGGCAGAACCTCGGTCAGCCGCTTTCCGACTGGCCGCCGTCGCCAAGCATCGAGCACCAAGCCGTCGGCGTCTACGGGAATATCAACAGTGAAGTTGATTTCTTCCCAATCGAGGCGATACAAGCCGCCATCGTCGCGCTTTTCCAGGCAGGTGTAACGCTGGCGCGCGGGCTTTGGGATGAGCAGCGGCGCTTCAAAGAAGAGAACGTTGATGTCGCGCGCTTCGCCCACTTGCAAGTTTAAACGGCGAATGGGTAAAGTGTTGGTCAGCGGTGTAAGTGAGATGTCTACGTCGGTAAAGCCATCGAATTGAGGTAATGGATGCCTAAGATGATCTGTCCATTGACCTTCTTTTGAGCGCAGTAAAGTAGCTGAAGAACTGCTTTGCTCATTCGCAGATCGAGAATATGAAACCCGGACCTCTTTAAGTTCCCAATTAGGATAGCAGAGTATGTGGTAGCCTGCTGAAAAAGGAAGATCGTTATCGACGCCAAGGATTTCGCCATCAATACTGATAAGTTGGAATTGCTCGTTATAGTAAATGCTTGCCAACTCAAAGCCATGACCGTTGACAGGCGACCACGCCACATCGCGCGCAATCATGCTTTCAGTTGAGCTATTCACGACGAACTCATCCTCCCTTGAAGCGTCCAGAAAAATATACTCACAAACATTGCGAACGCTTGCATGAGTAGAACACCTTAAAGCCGCCGTAAAATGCTGTTGATACCGCTTAGGACTTTCCGAAGGTCAGGAATAAGCCAATGGCGGCGGCTGACATCACAATGGCTGTTAACCAGCCAAGCAAATTCAGCCACCAATTGTTGACTCTCTCTCCCATGATCGCCTTATTGTTAGCGATGAGCATGATAAGCACAAGAAGAGGAGGTGCTAAAACGCCATTAATAACCGCAGTCCAGAACAAGGCGTTTATGGGATTGATGCCTAGAAAGTTAATCAGCATTCCAATGAGAGTTGCCGCAGCAATCACTGCGTAAAACTGTTTCGCTCGATACGGTTTTTCATCAAGACCGTACTTCCATCCAAAAGCTTCAGATAATGCATAAGCAGCGGATCCCGTTAAAATGGGTACGGCGAGAAAGCCAGCGCCGATCAGCCCCACCGCGAGAAGCAGACCAGCAGCATCTCCTGCAAGGGGTTTCAGCGCTTCGGCAGCTTCAGTTGCCGATTGAATATCGGTGTTCCCTGCTTTAAACAGAGTCGCCGCCGTTGTGAGAATAATGAAATACATCACGACATTCGACAGGAACATACCAATATTCACATCCAGTGCCGCATAGCGTAGTTCACTGTTGGTTGCACCCACTCTTTGCCAGAGCTGTTTGCGTCCGGCACTTACTTCTTCTTCCACTTCTTGTGTAGCCTGCCAAAAAAACAGGTAAGGCGAAATGGTCGTTCCTAAAATTGCAACTAAGGTAATCAGAAATGTATTGTTAAGCTGGAATGTCGGAATAAATGTGTTTCTCAGTACCTCGCCCCAATCCGGTTTTGCGAAGAATGCTGCCCCAATATAAGCAAAAAGCGCCAGTGTCAGCCATTTAAAAATTTTTGTAATCAAGCGATAAGAACCGAAGATTTGGATCGCCAGAATAAAAATGGCAATCGGAATAACGAGAATGGTGATTGGAATGGGAACCAGTAAATTTATAGCAGCGGCAATCGCGCCAATATCCACCCCGGCATTGATGGTATTGGCGACGACCAGGGCGATGACCGCCGGGTAAAGCACTTTGCGTGAATAATGCTTTTTCAGCACACCTGCTAACCCTATGCCGCTTACCATAACGATTTTGGCACAAATAAATTGAATAGTCGCCATCATCGGAAAGGTGAACAGCGCCGTCCAAAGGGTTGCAAACCCAAGCGAAGCGCCTGCGGTAGCATAGGTACCGATACCGGATGGATCATCATCTGAAGCGCCAGTGATGAGTCACGGACCGAGGATTTTCAAAAAACGCTGAAATGAATTTAGTTTACCTGGTGCTGCTGCGTCTAGCGTGGCTGTACCAGCAGGTGGCTCAGAATGGGGAATAACGGGCGCTTCGTTATTTTGGGCACTTTCTGTATCGTTGGTCATCCATCACCCTTTTCACTATCTACCTATGTGATTATACCAGTTTCTTGTATATCGTCTTCATCCGCCATTCATCCGTCGATTTCTATCGAATTGAACTGCTCGTTATAGTGGATGCTTGCCAATTCTAAGCCGTGATCCTTGACAGGCGTCCACGCAACATTTCAATCAATCATGCTTTTTTGGTCTTTCCCACTGCGACCAGTGCCACACCGCCGAGAATGACCACCATCGCGACGATGCCAAAGCCAGTGATCGTCTCACTTGCCAGCAGCACACCGAGAAACACCGCCACAATCGGATTGACGTAAGCATAGCTGGTCGCCAGCGCAGGGCGCACTTTTTGCAGCAGATAGGTGTACGCGCTGAACGCTACCATCGCGCCGAACGTCACCAGATACAGCATCGCCAACACCGAGCGCATCGTCGGCATTTCCGCAAGCCGTTCGCCCATCACAATGCTGATAAGCGCTGTGGCGATACAGCCGCCGATCATCTGTACCGCAGTGGTCATCAAACCGCCGGGGAGATTGACGTGCTTGCTCCAGATCGACGCCAGCGCCCAGCCCATCGGCGCAAGGATGACCGCAATCGCGCCAACGGGAGACGACAGCATACTGTGTTCCATGTTCAGCAGCACCACGCCCGACATGCCGACTGCCAAGCCAAGCCATTCGCTCTTGCTGGGCCAGTGTCCCCATAAGCCAGACGACAACGCTGCCCACAGCGGCATGGCGGCAACTGCCAGCGCTGCTAAGCCCGAAGACACGCCCATCTGCTCAGCATAAGCGACGCCGCCTGTGCCCGCGCCGAGCATCACCGCGCCTGTGAGTAAGCCGTTACGCCACTGTTCGCGTGTAGGATTCGGCACGCCGCGCGCCAGCAAAAACAGGTACATGCCAACGCCAGCCAGCAGAAAACGCACGCTGGTCATCATGAACGCGGGAATGGTTTCGACGGCAATATCCGCAGCCAGATAGGTTGACCCCCAGATGACGTAGACCGAAAGCAGCGCCAGCCCAGTCTTCCAGCGATCTGATCTGGCTTCGGCGGCTTGCATTTCGGTGGTGGATAAGGTCTGTGTCTTGACGGTCATCAGGGGACTCCTATGGTTATCAGGGATTGGTTGCCAAACGCTCGGCGATCCTAACCCTCTATAAATTCTATAGTGGTTAGTGTACACAATCTTATGTAACTATTCAAGAGCCATTTTGGAAGTTACATGGAATTCTGACGTTTGCCAACCTCTTTAGTGTCTACCATAAGATACGCCGAGTCGATAACCATTACTATCCGCCGCTTGCGCTCAAATTAGAACCAGTTATCAGTTGTCAGTTGACAGTTTTCAGTCAAATTCATGGTTGAATACTCGGATTTTGTCATTGGCTTTGTCGGGAGAACGCTGCGCCCAGCGCCACCCCTAGCGCCGCACCAATGACAACCCACATGGCGACGTTATTGGTTGCAACGCCAATCGCCGCCCCAATCCCGATACCGATGACAATGCCCAAGCCCATACGATTGCGTTTCATGTTATTTCCTTTTGAAACTACTTGCCCATTTTTCAGGGCGCACACGTCGGTGCGCCCCTACTTTTGTATCGCTTCGTCTGCTTCCTGTTTCTCGCCGCGCGGAATGCCGATCAACAGTACGATAGGCGCAATCAGCAGCACCCACAGCGCCGCCTGCAAATCAAACTGCGTGGCGATGACACCAATAACGATAGGGATCACTGGATCAGTCAGCCCGAACAGGTTGCCGATGGTTAGCACGGTACCACTTTGTCCCGGCATCGCGGTGTAAACCTGCCCTTGCAGCACAGCATACCATCCAGCGTTGCAGAAGCCCAGCAGTGCCACGACGATCAACTTCGGCACAAAGCCCGGTATCAGCAGGAACATCGGGAACAATATCAACTCGGCTAGCGCGCTGTAGCGCAGATAATCCAAGCCGCGCACACGTTCCAGCAGTGGAATCAGCAGAAAGTCACCGATCAAGCCAACGCCTGTCCATACGGCGACGGCGAGTCCCGCTTGCAGTTCATCAACGCCGACAATATCGACAAAGTACAGCGCCAAGTAACCGTGCAGCACGTCCAGCATCAGATCAGAAAATTCCAGCAGCACGAGCCAGCGCAGCACCTCCTTGCGTTTCAGTGCTTGTAAGGCGTTGCGCACGCCCTGCCGAAAACTCATCGCTTCGCCATCTTCCTCTGTTTGCTGCACCGGGAACGCCATGCGCCGCACGATTGCCCACAAGACGATGGCAATCACTCCATCGATCAGAAACAGTTCACGCCAGCCAAACCCCACCGTCGAGACGAGACCCAACGCCAGCGCGCCCGTGACGACGCCTACAGAGCCAGCGAACGTCCAGCGTGCCATGTTGTGCTCGTGGCGTGTCGGCTCGATGTCCATCAGCGTCGATTGTGCCAGGCTGACGAACGCGCCTGATGCCGGATAAAACACAATGAACGACAGCAGCAGCATGAGGAAATTGCCACTCAATGCCGTCAGCACACACGACACCGCGAACATCACGCCGCCTCCGAGTACCAGCGCGCGCCGTTTGCCCGTATCGGCAAGGATACCCATCACGGATTCGATGAATACGGCGATGATACTCGGTATGCCAAGCAGGAAGCCGATCTGGACGTAATCAAGCTGCAAGTCGTCACGGATGAAGGGCCAGGCAGCCTCGCGCATCCCGAAGACAAATTCGTCCAGCCATTCGATGACGAGCAGAGCCAACACAAACATTGCCGGTGCACGCAAACGGCGTGCCCATGAAATGGAACGCATATGTAATTGTCCTTTCTGGATAGGAATCGAAAGAGCCTGTAAGCAAATTGCCTACAGGCTGTTGTTACCGAGTGAGTATAGGGGTTAGAGAGTTAGCCGCTGCCGCGACAGCGTGGTAAAGTGTTCATCGCGTTTATCAATTGAAAACGATGTGGTTATTATAAGGCAGAATGTGGATTACACACAATCATCGTAGGGGCAAGACATGTCTTGCCCCATGATGTTCACCATTAAACGCCTTCTTCTGCCAGACGCTCGGCGCAAAGTCCCTCGGCATAGCGATTCATGCGCGCAATCGTGCCCAGAATGTCGGCTTCCGTCGTGCGCGGGTTGATGATGCACATGCGAATCACCATGCGCCCCTTCAGAATCGTCGTGCTGACAAAGGCATAACCCTCTTCGGTCATGCGTTTGACGATTTCCTTGTTGATCTCGTCTTCCTCTTCGGGCGAGAAGTGCTCGGCATGGAAAAAGCGAAAGCTGACGATGCCAATCCACGCAGGCGATGTGATTTCCCAATGCGGGAGCTTGCTGATCGTGCTTTCTGCCAGTTCCGCCAGTTCGATGCCCCAATCGACAGCTTGACGGAAGGCTTCGACGCCAAAGACTTTCAGCGACATCCACAGTTTTAACGCGCGAAATCCACGCGAAAGCTGCACGCCGTAGTCGAAAAAGTTGACTTCCTCTTCGGTTTTACTGTCCACGTCTTTGAGATATTCCGGCACGAGGCGGAAGGTATCGCGCAGATAGCGCTTGTGGCGCACCATCACGCAGCCAATCTCGAACGGTTGAAACAGCCATTTGTGGGGGCCAAAGGTCACTGAGTCGAGCTTGTCTATGCCATTCAAAAGAAGTGACTTGCGACGGCTGAGGATGACCGCGCCGCCGTATGCTGCGTCGCCGTGCAGCCATAGATTTTCCTGCTGGCAAAATTCTGCCAGTTCAACAAGTGGATCAATCACGCCTGTATTCGTGCCGCCGATGTTGGCGACGACAGCGAAGGGACGTTTGCCTGCCGCGCGATCTTCTTCCACCTGGCGGCGTAGATCAGACATCGAAATCTGATAGTTTTCATCGGAGTGAACCTTATAGATTTGGTCGCGCTGGAAGCCCAGCACGCGCAGCCCACGTTCGACTGACGAATGGGTTTGATCGGAGTAGTAGATACGCGCGCCGTCCATTTTGTCGTCGAGCTTGACGTGGCGCGCGACAGCCAGCGCGTGCAGGTTTGCCTGTGAGCCGCCGCTGACGAAGAGTCCGCCTGCCGTTTCTGGTAGCTGGCACATTTCGCGCAGCCAATCAATCGCCATCAATTCAATAAGTGCCGGACCGGACGACTCCATCCACGTTCCGCTGAACACATTGAGACCCGAAACCAGCGCGTCCGCCATCGCCCCGACGTAATTACCGGGACCTGAGATGAAGGCGAAATAGCGCGGGTGATCCTGATGCATCATATTGGAGAACACGTTGTCTTCAAGATGTTCCAGAACGTCCAGGAAATTTGTACCTTGTTCGGGTAAGGGTTCTCGGAGCAG
>CALMZT010000104.1 GCA_937870805.1 uncultured Chloroflexota bacterium | reverse complement strand
AACGTATTCGTTGATTACGAGGATGTGGTGCAGGAAATGTCGCTTACCTACGTTAAGGCTGTGGAGAAATACGACCCTGAGTACGGGGTTACTTTTTCCGCCTATCTTGGCAGGGCTATTTGGAATCAGTTCAACAAGGTTGCGGAAAGAATGATTGATACGCAGGTTGAACTGAAGATGAACAGCCTCGAAGCAATAGCGTCGCAAACCGATGGCAGCGACGTTCTTGACCTTCTGGAGTGTATCGAATGCGATATGCCGTCTCCAGAGCAATACGTGGACGCGATGCAGCAATTTCGCAGGAATCTGCAATCGTTGGGGCCTGCCGCAAAGTTCATTGTTTCGAAACTCATCAATCCTAGTCAAGACCTTGTGGATGCACTTGCTGAGGCGCAGCGGGAGGCAGCAGTGAAGCGACAGGGTGGCGAGCGCGCGGTTGCGCCACGCGAAATAACAATCGCTTTTATCGCCAAACACTATCAGTTGGATAGCAAGCAGGTGGCGGATGCGCGTAAAAATCTGTCTGAAGTTTACGGGGTGTCGTTTAGAGGGCGTTCATGATTCACAGGTTGGCATGCTTTGGAGTACCGAGCGTATTTAGTTTTAAGTCGGCACACTGTGGGCGGTGTCAGTCCTTTGAAGAGTGCCGGAAGAGCTCCTATGAGGAGTTGAAATCAGCAGCGCTAGATAGCGATGTAGTACGCTTTGCTTTAATCGAGCACGAGCGCATAGAGCACGACGTTGGTGCGCCTGCGAATCGTTCTTGGGCTACGCTTACCGTCGCTTCGGCGGTCAAGCCCCACTGTCGTTCCTATGCTTTAAAGAGGCCCAGATACGGTTTGACCGATGCGCAGGCGCGTATTGTTGCTACGGTTCCCAAAAATGCTGCAATAAGGCTTGTCAAGCTTTTTAAAAGTGGCGATGACGTGCTCGTTCGTCGGGCACTGTTGCGGGGAGATAGGCATTTCACAGAAATTTCAAACCAACGTTCGCTTGTCCTGTGTCTACGGACACTGTCCCGTGAATTGCTTGTAACGCGCCGCACGCTAAAGGCAGGATTCATGAGTGAGCTAGGCTGGGCCAACACTTCTGCCCAGAGCGAGACAACGATCATGTGGAATGTATTGCCTGGGCTCGGAGTGGCGTACCGTGAGGGCGAGGCGCTGCTACTCGCTCCAGAATTCATTGCAGACAATAACCCCATTCAAACGAGAGTAAATAATGAGCATAAATCTTAATCACGCCTTCGGGGTACGCTCCGATTTCTCTATCGGTGAGTCGATATTGCAGGTCGGCACAATCGCGAGCAAGGCGAAGGAGATTGGTTATGAGTCTGTCGCACTCACCGATACGATGACCATTTCGAGCATGGTGTCATTCGCAGAGAAGGCGAAAAAGGAGGGTATTAAGCCCATCGTCGGCTGCACCCTGCGGGTTTATGACGACCCTACTTACCGCAAGCCGTCCAAGACTTCGGGCGAGGCAGTTAAGGTAAACCACTTCTATCAACTGAAGGTGTACGTGAAGGACGACACGGGACTCGCGAGTCTGCTAAAGCTATTGTCGAAAGGGAATAGTGAAGAATATTTTTATTATCACTCGCGGGTAGGGCTTAGTGATGTGATGGCGCTAGAGAACGTTGTCGTATCGACAGGAGATATGTTTAATGCATTTCACCATCCCGACTACGTCAAGATTGTAGGCAGACTCGCGGGTAAGTTCGCGACGTACATTGAACTGGTGCCGGTGAACTCGCCATTATTCGACACGTTGAATGAACGGGCATTGGCGCTTGCTTATGATGCCAATTTGCCACTGATCGCAAGCTACCCAGCATTTTATGCTGAGTCGAAATCTGCCGGTGCGCTTGATGTTCTGCGGGCAATTTCCACCAACACCAAGATGGATAGCATGTGGTTGCCAATCCCATTTACTCGCGACTTTCAGATTTGGGAGCCGAAGCAAATGGTTCGTCATTTGCATGGCATGGCGCTCCGCCTCGGGAGAAGTTCGGAGTCTGCAACAATTATTCGCAACGTCTCAAACAGTATGCAGGAGGTCGCGAATGCCTGTACTTACGAATTCAAAAAGCTTCCACCCTGTCTGCCCAAGATGGACGAAAATGAATTTTTGAAGCTGGTGCAGAAGTCGAAAACAGGCTGGACAGAACGGTTCTCGCAGCCGGTATTGGGGCACAAACCTAGCGAAGAAGAGCTGCCTATGTATCGCGAACGTTTGGCATACGAGCTTAGCGTTCTGAAGAAGATGGATTTCTCTGGGTACTTTTTGCTGGTACAGGATATTGTCAATTGGGCAAAAGAAAACGGCGTGCTGGTCGGTCCAGGGCGAGGTTCTGTGGGCGGGTCATTGATAGCTTATTTGCTCGGGATTACGGACGTTGACCCGATCCGATTCAAGCTACTGTTCGAGCGATTCATCAACCCGGATCGAATCGATTTACCTGACGCTGACCTGGACTTTATGAGTTCGCGTCGTCACGAAGTTATTGCCTACATCACAGAGAAGTATGGCGCAGACAAGGTCGCAGGGGTCAGCAATTACACGACGCTTGGCCCAGCTTCTGCCATACGTGATGTGTCGCGTATGCACGACCTGAATCCGTTTGAATACGCCTGCTCGAAGCAGGTCGAAAAAGAGCACGGGGTTTCGCTATCCCTTGTGGAGTCAGTTGAACGAGTACCTGACATAGCGAAATTCAAGGTGGAACACCCGGAAATGTGGGAGCACATTCTTGAGCTGGAGGGAGTGATGCGGGGTTTGGGGCAGCACGCCGCTGGCGTTGTTGTTTCGAATGAGCCTTTGGTGAATCGTGCCGTTGTCGAGACACGCACAGGCGGCCCAGTGGTGAATTGGGACAAGAGCACCGTCGAGTCCTGGGGCTTGATTAAGATGGACATTCTGGGTCTGTCGTCGCTGGATATTTTAAAGGGCGCTGCGGACTACATCGCACAGCGGCACGGAAAGAAGATCAACTTTCTACGTCTCCCGCTCGATGAGCCCGATGTAATGGCGGCGTTCGGGCGTGGCGAAACGGTCGGCATCTTCCAATTCGAATCGAATGGTATGCGCAAGTTGTTGAAAGACCTTGCGCTTAATGAGCCTTTGACCTTCGAAGACATTACTGCCGCCACTGCGCTGTATCGTCCTGGGCCGATTGACGCGGGGCTGGTCGATCAATTCGTAGCGGTGAAGCAGGGGCTTAGAAGTCCACATTACGAGCATGTCTCGGTCGAAGAATCACTCAAGCCGACGCATGGGGTTCTGACGTATCAGGAGCAAATCATGCAGGTCTGTCGTGACTTGGCGGGATTCTCTATGGCAGAGGCCGATGGTGTTCGTAAGGCGATGGGCAAGAAGGATAAAGAAAAGATGGCGCTCTACCGCGATCAGTTTATCGCTGGGGCGGTAGGCTCTGGGATGACAGACACGGCAGCGGGAATGCTCTGGGACAAAATTGAAGGTTTCGCCGCCTACGCGTTCAACCGAAGTCACTCTGTTGAATATTCCGTTATCTCTTACTGGATGATGTGGCTCAAGGTTCGCTACCCAGCTGAGTTTTTCGCCGCCACCATGTCTGTAGTCGATAAGGAGGAGAAGCTTGCGCCGCTAGTGATGGACGCGCGCAGGGTTGGGTTGAGCATTGCGCCGCCCGACATCAATCATTCGTCGGATCGCATTGAAATTGCAGGAGAAACGATGCTCTATATGCCTTTTCAGGCGATTAAGGGTATCAGCGGCAATGTCGCGGGTCATATTATGACGGCGAGACGGGCTCACAAAGGCACCTTCGAATCGAAAGCGGATTTTGAAGCCACATTAACCGCGCTCAAGTTGGCTGGCAAGGTAAATAAGTCGCACCGTGAGAAGCTTGAGCGCGTAGGTGCATTTGCGTCTGTAGAACCCGGAACTCCCCCAGCGCTGCATTCCGACCGCTTGAAAGACCGGCTTGAGCTTATGCCCGGTTTCACCGTTGACGCGGTGAAGGCCGACCGACAGATGAATAACGAGCGTCTGGCCTTGATGAAGATTGTTCGTATGTCGGAAGAACTGCGCTCATGCGACAAGTGTTCGCTGGCGGGGGCTCAGCATCCATTACCGCGAATAGGTAAGAAGCCTGTATTCATGGTTGTATCCGACTCGCCGCACTGGCAAGAGGGCAAGGTGGGAAAAATGCTCGAAGGCGAGACAGCGCTGCTGTTAAAGGCCGCGCTGCGGGATACTGGTATCTCGGCGAACGACGGCTATTTCACCGCATTGGTAAAGAGCCCAAAGCCTGCCGGGGTGAAGATGCTGACTAATGAGTCCATTATTAACTGCTCAGAATATCTGAAGCGGGAGATAGATATCTTGAAGCCGCCAGTGATTGTTGCGATGGGCAGCAATGCCATTCGTTTCTTCGCGCCGGGCATGAAGGGCAACCCGTCTGAGCTGGCGGGCAAGGTGATTTATGATCCTAAGTTGGATGCGTCAATCGTATTTGGACTTAATCCCGCGCAGGTGAGCTTCGATCCGAGTAAGGTCGCGCTGCTTCAAAAGGTGTGCGAAAAGATTGCCGAGCTGATTCAGTGACGTGCCAAATCATAGATAGTAAAGTTGTCGTAGGTCGTTTTTTTAACCAAAGAAGTAAGTTATGAGTGACGTAATGAGTGACGAAGAAATGGAACAGATGCTGATGGACCTGGATGCCGGTACGCCGGTTGCTGACGCTGGAGAAGTTGTAACTGCGGCAAGTGTTGGTGTGTCTGATGTAGGGCGGGAGACGGTTTCCAAAGTTAAACCGCCTGCTGTTGTGCCAATGTCATCAGGCGCAGACGTGCCCGTCGAATCGGTCACGAGGGTCGAGCGCCCGAAGCCTGAAGTTAGGGTGTCAAGTGATGGCACGGCGCTGAATGTCTTTATCGACAGCGATCAGGTGAAGGCGGATATCTCAATCAACCTGGCGGACCTGGATACCGCGATGATCGAACATGCGGGGATGGAGCTGCACTATGCCAGCCAAACTGCCCATGCGCGCAGACAATATGAACGAGTCAAAAGTGCCATTGAAATTCTGGAAGCTAAGCTAGATGCTGAAGTGCGTACAGCTGCCGTGGGAGACAAGAAGCCAACGGAGGCGTCAATTCGTGCTGCGGTAACAGCAGATCGACGTTATTCGGCAGCTCAGTCCAAGCTGATTGACGCGCAGCATATCTGGAAGCTATGCGAGGCGGCTGAGAATGCCTTTCGCAGTCGTAAGGACATGCTGCTCGAAGTTGCGCGCGACCGTCGTAAGGAGCGTGAGGGCTCCTTGCGCGTGAGGGAGAATGAGGACTTGCGCGAGCGCGTGTCCGGAATTTTAAAGGGGGGCGCGTCTTAAGTGCCTGC
>CALMZT010000103.1 GCA_937870805.1 uncultured Chloroflexota bacterium | reverse complement strand
CTGACAGGTTTTGATTGATTTCTCTCACCGAGACACCTTAAGCAAAGATTGTCATGTGCAAAGTCGAGATTAGAACCCATCTGAAAATTCAACAATCCTCCTCCGTAGGGGCACACCAATATGTGCGCTCTGAGAAACAACAAGTCAATGTTTAGATAGGTTCTTCTGTGCTTCGCTAAAATAGCGCGGAGTCTACGTGTACGAGACTCCCCAGCGCCTTTCAACTCAGCCTCTCGGCTTTAGCCAGAGGCGGCGCAAACAGCGAACATTGTCTTTAATCATGAAACTGCACTGAACTCTAGGCGGTGACTCAGTTTAAACTCATTGCTCAATGCTTTTAACTTTACACTTACATTACACCTTGCATTAAAGTTCCTTTTGAAACCCAAATGCGCTCCTTTTTCTGCTATGCTCTCTTCTAGAGAAAGGACTCTCCATGTTCCACAGCCCGCTAAAGACCAATGACCATCGACTAAAAACGAACAACCGACAACCAATAACTAATAACCATGTAAATTTCCTGATGCCTTACTGTTTTTTTTGGCTTACATTTAACTTTAAAGTTTGTGCTGCGTTTGAATTTTCTGCCGGATGAGCCTCTTAGTCGCTATTTATATTCTGTGAACAAAAATGATAGTCTGATAAATATGTTTTTGCAGGCTAAAATTTGAGTCATATTTCGATTAGCAGCACTCCCCTAGCCTGAGAAACAAAAGCCGTCAACCCGATGGCTGACGGCACGTAGAGGGGAGGCATACGCGGGGCGCAGCACCATACGCCCCGACGGAAAAATCGTGTTAGTTCGCCCGTGTGGGCGGCGCAATCTTGACGAAGTAATCTTGCGGGCGGCGCAGCAGCGCATACAAATGCTGCGTGGCTTCTGCCTGATTGTTCACTTCAAGCGTCTGGATGTAGATATGCAGCAGTTCCTGAATATCCTCGATGCTTTTGTCATCCAGTTGGAAAATATCAACCGTTGCGCCTGCGGCGATACGACGACGAAGCGCGTCAACCGTCAGGTTCATCTCTGGTTGAATACGCTGGTAAATCACGCCGCCTGACATGCCCGCGCACATCCAGGGACCCGGATCGCCCATAATCAGCACGCGACCCGAAGTCATGTATTCGCAGGCATAACCCTTGAGGTTCGCGCGTACAGCCAATGCGCCAAGATGGTCTTGCAGAGGTTCGGTCACTTCGCCACCAAAAATCACGTCTGCGCCGCTGAGACGAATGCAAGCACGGGTATCGGCGTTGCCTTGTACGATGAACAATCCACCCACTGCGCCATAAGCGAAGCTCTTGCCTACTGAGCCATCAAGCCGCTTACCGTTGTGATTCAACCCCTTCAGGATAGCGAGTGTCCCGCCGCGCGCGCCTTTTGCCGCGCCATCCTGCGCACCACCTTCCACCAGTATGCGAATCGGTGCATCAAGAAATGCTCCTAGCCCATTGCCGGGGATCGCGGAGTTGCTGAAGCTGAGATGCACCGCTTCTACCAAATCAGCGTTGGGGAAATCGGCACGCTTCAATGCGCCCGCGAGATGTGTCCCTAACGCACGATCCATCGCCATGACCTGTTCATCGTCGTAAGTCAGTTCGTACTCGCCGCGCTGGACGTGTTCGGCAACCAGCGTCGTGATCTGACGGCTAAGCGTATTACGCGGGCGGGTCAAACGAGGACCGCCGGGAGGATGCTGCTTCTTGCGCCCATACGGTACACGGCGCAGTAAGTCACTCAGGTCAATACGATCATGTAAATCCAATTGTTCGAGCAAATCGCCGCGCCCGACTAAATCCTGCACGCGTGTAAAGCCGAGTTTCGCTGTCCATTTACGAATATCATCGCCCAACATATGGAAAACGTTGCAAATGCCTTCCACAGCCATTTCATACTCGCGCGGCTCGAAGTGCTTGATGCCCTTGAGCACGGCTTCTTCTTTCGTCTTGATATGCGTGGTGATACCGACATGGCATGTGCCTTCGTGACACTTGCGGCAAATCGTGCAGCCCACAGCGACCATCGCCAGCGTGCCAAAACCGACACGGTTCGCGCCGAGACACAGCATCTTGATGACATCGCGCCCGCTTTTCATGCCGCCGTCACACCACAGTTCGACGTTTTCACGCAAACCGCTTTCGACCAACGCGCGGTGTGCCTGCCACACGCCAATTTCCGCAGGCAGACCGACATGCCGCAGTGAATGTGCGCGCGCCGCGCCTGTGCCGCCTTCATAGCCGGTGATGTTGATAATGTCTGCGCCGGCTTTTGCCACGCCGACAGCGATAATGCCGACACCCGGCACAACGGGGATTTTCACCGAAACGCGCGCACGAGGATTAGCAGTTTTCAGTTCATCAATTAACTGCGCGAGGTCTTCAATCGAGTACAGATCATGATTATTGCTTGGTGAGATCAAGTCAACGCCGGGCGTCGTGTGACGCGCGGCTGCGACCTGTTCGGTGACTTTGTAGCCGGGAAGCTGTCCACCTTCGCCGGGCTTCGCGCCTTGTCCGATTTTGATTTCCAATAAGTTGCAGGAATTCAGGAATTCGATGTTAACGCCAAAGCGTGCCGAAGCAATCTGCTGACCACGATTGCGCGGGTAACGCCCCATGATGTCAGGCAGTTCGCCACCCTCACCGTTCACACAGATAATGTTGAGGCGATAAGCGGCTTCAGCATATGACTTGTAAGCAAGTTCACCCTGCGACCCGAAGGACATCGCGCCGATC
>CALMZT010000102.1 GCA_937870805.1 uncultured Chloroflexota bacterium | reverse complement strand
TGATTTCTCTCACCGAGACACCTTAAGCAAAGATTGTCATGTGCAAAGTCGAGCTAAGCAATACTGACGTTCGCTTAAGTGGCATGGTTCACCGAAGCACGCTCGAAATGGCGCACAGTCGAGTTAATCAGCGGACGATAAACGTAACGCAGTAACCAGCCGGGAAAGTAGCGCCCGCGTTCCTCATAGGCAATCCGCGCGCGTGGATGCTCCATGAATTTTGGGATCAGGGGTCTATAAGAACGTGCATCACGCCACAGTTGAATCCTGCACAGATGCTTCACGTTCTTGTAACCGTAGTGGGCTGGCGTAATGAGGCGCAGCGGCGCGCCATGTTTGGAAGGCAGCGGTTCGCCATTGAGCGTATCAGCAATCAACACATCGTTGGCTAAGGCATCTTCTGGCGGCAAACTGGCTCGATACTTATCCAACGCGCTAAAAGCGAATAAGGCGATGGACAGATCGGATGGAATCTTCGGTTGTATGAGTTGTTCAAACACCTCTCGAAAGCGGAAACCACTCCAACGCAGCCCGCAGTAGCTCCATGTCGTGACGCAGTGAAAGTCAGCGGCGATTTCGATGCGTTCCAGCCTTGTCAAATCCTCTTGAGAGATAGAGAAGGGTTCAACGTCTCCAGCAACAAGCAGTGTGTGCGGCGCGGCAGCAGGCGCTTCAAAGTTTGCGAAGGAGTTGACGCCAAAACGGGGAAAATCGGGTCGTGCTTGTTGTCCTGTGGGCAGGTGATTCTTATCAGACATGGTTGTCTTCCTCATTTAGCTCATATAAACGTAGATACTCATCAAACAGGGTACGCAAAGCAGCGCCATGCAAAGGAGGCTGCATTTGTTCGCTCCCAATTAAAATGGCATACAACATTTGTGACATGATCTGCGCTTGGCGAACATCGCCAGTGATTTCCTGACAAAGTGCTTGAACATAACTTAGGCGGCGCTGGTCAACCCGCTTCTGAACTTCTCGCACCTTCTCATCTTGTAACGCCCACGCACGAATGGCGATCTCTGGATAGGCAATGAATTGCGTCGAAGTCGCCACGATAATGTCGATTAATCCGCGCAGTTTTCCTTGTGGCGTAGGGATGTCCGCGAGTTGATCGATAATTTGCAGCGTTCCTTCCTGCTCATAAAAGTTCAGCAGGCTTGCCTCAAAATCTTCATAACCCGCAAAATGGTGATAAAACGACCCCTTCGTCACGTTTAACTGCTGGCACAGCGCCTCAATCGTCAATCCCTGCGGACCCGTTTGCCCCAACAACTGTGCCCCCGCCACCAGCCAATCCCCTTTAGTCTTTCGCGCCAACCTTCACACCTTCTTTTCATTCCGTCTAAAACATACCATACCGTATGGTATGTTGTCAACCAATGAAACACCATTTAGAGATGACCAATTTATTTTATTATTGGTTCGACGGCACGTTCCAAAACCACGTCATTCAGCCAATTTTCGGGGCGAACGCTCAATAACGCGAGTATTGAAGCCCCTCTCCCGCGCCCGACAAGTTCACTGCCACTCAACTATTGCACGGTGGGAGAGGGGTTGGGGTGAGGTCAAACGCGAACAGTTATCTACTCCACACAATACATACTCTTGTGAAGGGGTGCCCCATGTGTCACTGAGTTGTACCCTGAATGGGGAAATTTAGCCTTTCACCGCGCCCGCCGTTAAGCCACGCACAATGTAGCGCTGAAAAACGAGCGCTAAAATCACAGGCGGCAGCGCAGCCAGAACGCCACCCGTCATCATCGCCGTGATGTCCACCACGTAGCGTCCGGTGAACTCAGCGATAGCGACAGGTACGGTTTTCGCGGCTTCGTTACTGGTGAAAATCAAGGCGAAGAAAAACTCGTCCCACGCCAGCAGGAACACAAACAGCCCCGTGGAAATCAAACCGGGCGAGGAAATCGGCAGAATAATCTTGAACAACGTTTCGAGCCACGAGCAGCCATCAATCCGCGCCGCATCTTCCAATTCAATAGGTATCGTTTCAAAGAACGACGCCATCAGCCAGATCGCAAAGGGCAGCGTGAAGCTGAGATAGGTGGCGATGAGCACGTAGGGCGTGTTCAAAATGCGTAGTTGCGAAGCGATGATGTACAGCGGGATGACCAGCGAGATTTCGGGAATCATGCGCGTTCCCAGAATGCCGTATAACAACCCCTTGCGGAAACGGAACTGGATACGTACCAGTGCGTAAGCCGCCAGTGAGCCGAAAAATAAACTGATCGCCGTCACGGACGAAGCCACAACGAACGAATTTCGCAGTGTCGTCTTGAAGACGATGGCAGCATCAGAGGCTTCGCTCCCTGAAAATAGAATGTCACTGTAATTTTGCAGCGACGGATTTGCGGGAATCCAGTCTAACGGAACGGTGAGCAGCTCGGCGCGCGTTGATGTGCTGGAAATCAGCAGCCACGCGACGGGCAGGTAAATAAAGAGCAGCACCGGAATTGTGAGCAGGAAGTAGCCAAAACGCGAAACCATCTTGCTTCGGTTTGTCATGCATTTTCTCCGGGGCGATACAGAAAGCGGATATAGAAGAACGCGACGATCAGCGTCACCACAGAGATCATAAACGAGAGCGCTGCGCCGCTCCCTAGCTTCCCGTAAGTAAATGTTTCCTGATACGTCAGATAGGAAGCCGTGACCGTGCCAAACGCCGGACCACCATTCGTCACCACGTAAACAATGTCAAAGACGCGGAACGCCTCAACGCTGCGGATAATCAGAATCACCAGAATAGCGGGGCGCAGCAGCGGCAGACGGATACGCCAGAATCGCTGCCATGCATTCGCGCCATCGACGGCGGCGGCTTCTTCCATTTCGGCGGGCAGCGTCGCCAGCGCCGCTTGCAGTACCAGCGCCACGAACGGTACGGTGTGCCAGATGTCCGCTAAAATGACCAGATTCATCGCGCGTGCGGGATCGATCAACCAGGGCACATAACTCTTGATGATGCCCAATTGTTGCAGCAGCGCATTGAGCGCCCCATAGTCGGCGTTGTAAATCCAGCGCCACATCGCGCCGTTGACAATCGTCGGCAATGCCCAGGGGATAATAAGGCTGATGCGCAAAAACTGCCAGCCAAAAGGGCGTGTATGCAACAACTGCGCGATGCCCATGCCCAGAAGTAGTTCCAGCCCCACCGAAACGACCATGAAGTACAACGTCCGCTGGATGGTCGCCCAGAAGACACGGTTTGTCATGAGGTCGGTATAATTTTCGAGTCCGATAAACTCTCGTGGCAAATTCGGGCTGGTGGATGCGTCGAAGAAGCTCAAATAAAAGGTCGATAAAATCGGCTGTGCAGTGACAGCCAAAATAATAAGCAGGCTCGGCAGGACAAGCAGCCAGCCAATACGGTTATTTTGTGCTTGTAAGCTGAGACGGGTCGATTTCGACGTGCGCTGCATATATTTTCCAAAAATAGGTATAGCGTTCACGGCTTGAGCAAGAGGTTTCAGCCCCTTGTTCAGGTTTACGATTATTTTCAACTGCAAAACTCCTATTTGATAGGGGAGAGCAATCCCTCCCCCATCTGCGAGTTGATTGAATCAATGGAACAGTTACAGAAACCGTGCAGGGGCGCACCACGTAAGCGAAGCGGTTGCGCCCTCCCTACAAAGTGCGAACTTGAAACCCTTATCCCGAATTGACGTTATGGAAAAATCAAACGAACACGAATGATTTACCTCAACAATGGGCTTAAGCCCATTGTTCGCAGTCTAATTGATTTCTCCATTAGTTTTACCCCTCTAAAACCTTCCCGACCCTGTAGAGAGACTCGAAAACACAAACGTTTCCGTATTTCTCCCCTTTCTCTGCTTGCGGGGAAAGGGGGTTGGGGGGATAGGGGTTAACTTATTACTGCATCTGCGCGCCGAGTTCGGTCCACACCGCCTCCGCCTGATCTAAGGCTTCCTGCGGCGTCATCTGTCCGGTAAGCGCCAGTTGGATGGCAAGCTGAAGCTGTACCGAACCTTCCAGATAATACGGGACTGTCGGGCGAACGTGTGCATACGGGAACTGCTCTGCGAACATGGGTACGGTCACAGGCGACGCTGGACCAATCGCGCTCAAGATGTCCAGGTTCTCGCCTTCAAAAGCGGATTCCCACACGGGCAGCATGTTTTGCGAGTAGGTCATTTGCGTTGGTTCGCTGGTGAGGTACTCAATAAATGCCCATGCTTCATCAGGGTTGTCGGAGTTTGCCACAACCGAGAAGCCGCTTGAACCATCTACAGAAGCGCTTGGAATACCCTGATCGGCAACGCTCTGGAAAACGGGAATGGTGGTAATGCCGACGTTCCCCGTCACCTGTGATTCTTCCTCGTTGAAGTTGGCGAGGTTATACATGTAGAGCCAGTTGAGCGTGAAGGCGGCTTGACCAGAGGAGAAAACGTTGCGCACATCTTCTTCCAGATAGGTAATCGACGCAGGGTTAGTGAGACCGTTATTGATCGAGTCTACCATCCACTGGAGCGCCGCGACGCCTTCAGGACCGTTGAACGCGGGGTTGCCTTCTTCATCCAGGAACTGTCCGCCGTTGCCATAAACCAGCGCCGTGAAATCGCAAATCACGGCTTCAGCCTGCGCCCAATCGAACACCAATGGATACTCAAGGAGACCTGCATCCTTAATTGCCTGTGCTTGTTCGATCACGCCTTCCCACGTCGTCGCAGGCGCGTCAATGCCCGCCTGGCTCAGAATATCCTGATTGTAGTAGAAATACTTGGTATCCAGCAGCCAGGGCATCCCGTAATCGCGTCCGCCGACGTTCACGACATTCCACGCGGCATCAAAAATATTGTCGCGCATGTCCTGTGTGATTCTGTCGGTGACATCAAGGATGTAGCCCCTTTGCACGAACTCGGTGTACCAGATCACGTCTACCATCACGACATCATAAGGCACCGGGTCTGTCGCCATCGACGTGGTGAACTTATCGTGCAGTGCTTCATAAGCCACATACTCGACTTCGACGTTGATATTAGGATTGAGCGCCTCGAATTCGGCAATGATGGCGTCCATTTCTTCGGTGGACAACGCTGCCTGTGCCATGTACAGCACGTTGATGGTCACGGGGTCTTGCGCCTGTACAACGCCGATGCTGAGCAGCAGGCTAAAGACGAGAACGGTCAAAAAAACTTTGCTACGCATAACATTTATCTCCTTAACAAGGTAAAGAATCTTCGCCTGGTGTAAGAGGTTTCATCATTCAGTTCGATAAGGCGCTCCTTTCACCGCAGCTTATGCACCACATAAGCATCCACGACATACTGCAAAATGTTAATCACTGCCCCCAGGGCTGTCGCGCGATGCCCAAGCACCGACGCGACGACTTGTGAAGGAATGGGTGTTGTACCCTCAATGCGCTTGAGGATCGACTCAACGAACTGGTCGGCGTACTGCACCACCGCGCCGCCCAGTACGATTAACCCCGGATCAAAATACGCGCTGACGCTGGCGATCATGATGGCTAAATATTCCACCGCGTCATCAATCACCGAACACGCCCACACTTCCCCGCGCCGCGCCGCCTCAAAAACATCTTCAATGGAGAGTCGTGCCAATGCTGCGGGGTCACGCTGGTCTTTCAAAAGCTGCCGCGCACGTTCGGTAATGCCCGCGCCCGCCGCGACTTCTTCTAATGCGCCAAACGTGCTGTACTGTTTGCCTAAAAACTCGCGCCCCGGCAGCAGATAACCAACTTCACCCGCCGCGTTGTTCGCGCCGCGATACAGCATTCCGTCAACGATAATGCCTGAGCCAATGCCCGTGCTGATGGTGATGAGCACCATATTGTGAAGATTCTGCCCTGCGCCAAACCAGAGTTCGCCGAGTGCCGCCATATTCACGTCGTTTTCTACTACAATCGGCACACTGAACTTCGTCGCCAGCTTGTCACGCAGTGGATAATGATTCCAGTTGAGGCTCGGCGCCCACGTGACAATGCCCTTTGTATGCAGTGTGACGCCGGGCGCGCCTACGCCAATGCCCATCATTTTGCGTTCGCCAAGTTTCGGGCTGGCAATGAGCAGGTCAATCAATTCGACTAAGCGATCATAAGTCTCTTCGCCGGACAATCCATGACGGTTGACTTCCGCTTCGTCAAGGAT